>NZ_JBHWVI010000011.1:0-84208 GCF_042737005.1 Streptomyces sp. NPDC060027 | reverse complement strand
GTGCGCGGGGCCGTGCCGACGCGCGGGGCCTGGCCGGCGCCCGCTCAGCGGCACAGCACCAGCGCGTCCAGGGCCACGGCTCCCTGCCCGCGCGGCAGCACCATCAGCGGATTGATGTCCAGCTCCGCGATGTCGTCGCCGAGTTCGAGCGCCATGCGCTGCACCCGGATGACGACCTCGATCAGCGCGTCCACGTCCACCGGCGGACCTCCGCGCACCCCGTCGAGGAGCGCCCGCCCCCGCAGCTCGGACAGCATGGCCCGCGCCTGGTCCTCACCGAACGGCGGCACGCGTACGGCGGCGTCGCGCAGCACCTCGACGAGGACCCCGCCGAGCCCGACGGTCACGGTCGGCCCGAAGAGCGGGTCCTGTGTGACGCCGACGACCATCTCGACGCCCCGTTCGACCATCTGGCACACGAGGACGCCGTCGAGGGAGATGCCTTCGTAGCGGGCGATGTCGGTGAGCTCGCGGTAGGCGTCGCGGACCTGGCTGGCGGAGGTCAACCCGATCTTGACCAGGCCGAGTTCGGTCTTGTGGGCGATCTGCGCGCCGGAGGCCTTCATGACCACCGGGTAGCCGACCTGGCTCGCCGCCCGTACCGCCGCGGCCGCGCTGGTCACCAACTGCTCGCGCGGTACGCGGATCCCGTACGCGCGCAGCAGCTGCTTGGCCGCGTGCTCGCTCAGCTGCTGGCCCGGGCGCATCAGGGCCTGGGCCTTGCGGAAGGAGGGCGACGGGGTGCGCGGGGCCTCGTCGAAGGGGGAGCGGTAGGCGGCGGTGAACCGCGCGTGGTCGAGGTGGGCGCGGACGGCGGTGATGCAGTTGGCGAACGTACGGAAGGTGGCGACCCGGGACGACCCGAGCAGGGTCTCGCGGTAGGCCGCCTCGGTGCCGACCGGCGATCCCCACACCACGCACACCAGCTTGTCCGTCTGTTCCGCCGCGTGCACCAGGTCCTGCGCCAGCTTGTCGCTCATCGGCGGGAAGGGCCCGGTGATCGGGCAGATCAGCACGCCGACGGCGGGGTCGGCGAGGATCGCGTCGATGATCTTCCGCCCGCGCCAGTCGCCGACCGGGTGGCCCCCGTTGTCGACCGGGTTGGCGACGTTCAGGTAGTCGGGTATCCACGTGTGCAGCTCGGCCTGTTTGGCGTCGGAGAGGACCGGCAGACTCAGCCCCGCCTCGCTCGCCAGGTCCGCGAAGTGAGCGCCCGTGCCGCCCGAGATCGAATAGACGACGACCCCTTCGGCCTGCGGTGCGCGGGCCCGCGCCAACAGGGCCGCGGTGTCCTGGAGTTCGTCGAGTCCGTCGACCCGGATCACGCCGAACTGCCGCATCGCCGCGTCCACCACGGTGTCGGCGCCGGTCAGCTTGCCGGTGTGTGAGGCGGCGGTGCGGGCGCCGGTCTCGGTGCGGCCGACCTTGACCGCGACGACGGGCACCCCGCGCCGGGCGGCGCGGTCGGCGGCCAGCAGAAAGGAGCGGCCGTCCTTGAGCCCCTCGACGTAGCAGGCGATGGCGCCGACCTCGGGCCGCTCGGAGAAGTAGGAGATGAAGTCGGCGGTCTCCAGATCGGCCTCGTTGCCGGTGGGCGCCCAGTGCGAGAGGCGGACGCCCAGCTGCTGCATCGCGAACACCGGCCGCCCCTGGTGACCGGACTGGGTGATGAGGGCGATCGCGGGGCCGTCGAGGTCGTCGCGGAAGTGCTCGAAGGCGTTGAGGTTGGTGTTGGGTCCGAGCAGCCGCAGACCGGAGCGGCGCACGGCTGCGGCGAGCCGGGTCTGCGCGGCGGCGCCCTCGGCCCCGGTCTCCGCGAACCCGGAGGCGAAGGCGACGGCGAACTTCACCTTGGCCTCGGCCAGTTCCTCGATCACCGGAAGGGGGTCGCCGACGAGGAGTACGGCCAGATCCACCTGCTCCGGCAGGTCCGCGACGGAAGGGAGGCACGGCAGGCCGAAGACGGTCCGGCGGGTGGGGTGCACCGGGTGCAGCCGGGCGCCGACCCGCTCGGCCCAGCCGATCAGCTGCCGGGTGATCCCGGTGTTCGGCCGTCCCTCGGTGTCCGAGGCGCCGATCACGGCCACGGACTCGGGACGGAAGAAGCGGTCCAGGTCGGGTGCGTCGGCGTACAGCGGGCGACCGCTGACGTCCAGGTCGTCGATCTCGGCCGGTCGTCCGTGCACGACCGGCGAAGGTTGCTCGCCGCAGGCGATGACCCGGGCCCGGCGGGAGTCGGTGGTGAGGGTGCCGTGGGTTGATCCAAGCATCGGTCCGCCCGCTCCTGTGTGACAGCCAACTGTTAACTGACGCAGTGTCAGATTAACTAACTGACGCCCTGTCAGGAACCGTTGTGCAGGCAAAGGCTGCGAAGGGGGGCGCGGGTGCGTCGAACGTCGGCTGCGCGAAGGCGCGCGGCGGGCACCCGGTACGTACCCGCCCCGCGCGGCGGGGGAACCCGCCGACGGCCGACGGCCACCCCCGGGGCGGGCGGTCGGGAGCGACCTGTCCGCCGGTGTCCGACGCGGGACGGGCGGGATGCGCTGGGCCGGGGTGCGGCAGGCGGTGACGGGTGGCGCGCCCGTCGGCCGGGGTTTCGCCAGGTGGTGGGTGGTGGGTTCGTCGGCCGGGGGGCTTCGCCAAGTGGTGGTTTGTGGGTGGCGCGCCCGTCGGCCGGGGGGGGTTCGCCAGGTGGTGGGTGGTGGGTTCGTCGGCCGGGGTGCGTCAGGAGGTCGCGGGGGACTTGGCCCGGGTCTTGGAGGTGTGTCGGGCGACCGCCTTCGCGATCTTCACGGCGTCGAGGGCGAGTTCGCGGAACATGCCGCTGATGGGGTTGGTGAAGCCGGTGAAGTACAGGCCGGGTGCGTTCTTCGGGGTGCGTCCGCCGTGCACGACCGGGCGTCCGTGGCCGTCGAGCACGTCGAGGTGTCCGACGACGTCTTCCAGGGCGCGCGCGTATCCCGTCGCGGCGATCACGACGTCCGGGCCGATCCGGGTTCCGTCGGCGAGCACGGCCTTGCCGTCCTCGAAGCTCTCCACCGCGGCCACGATCTCGACCTTCCCCTTGCGGACGGCGTCGATGAGGCCGACGTCCTGGACGGGGATGGAACCCTCTTTGACGCGGGAGTAGAGGCCGGTGGCGGGACGGGGCAGACCCTGCGCCGCCAGGTCGGGCACGCTCAGCCGCGCCATCGGCCCGGCCAGCCCGTCCACCAGGCGCACCGGCAGCCGTCGTACGAGAATGCCTGTGAACTGCGCGGCCCAGCCCGCCGTCGAGCGGCGCACGATGTGCGGCGCGGTGCGCACGGACAGCCTGACGCGCGAGGCGCCGCCCTCGATCAGGTCCACGGCGATCTCGGCGCCCGTGTTGCCGACGCCGACGACGAGGACGTCACGGCCCTCGTAGGGGGCGGGGTTGCGGTACTCGCCGGCGTGCAGCAGCTTGCCGGTGTAGCCGTCGCGGCCGGGCCAGTCGGGGATGCGCGGGGTGTGGTTGTAGCCGGTCGCCACGACCACCGCGCTGCCGGTGAGCTCGCGGCCGCCGGTGGCGTGCAGCAGCCAGCCGTCGCCGCCCGGGGCGGGCTCGACGCGCGAGACCTCGACGCCCGTGACGATCTCCAGCTCGTGGTGCTCGGCGTACTTCTCCAGATAGCGCACCACGTCGCCGCGCGCCACCCACCGCCCGAACGAGCGGGGCATCGGCAGCCCCGGCAGCGCGGAGAGCCGCCGGGTGGTGTGCAGGTGCAGCCGGTCGTAGTGGCGCCGCCAGGACGCGCCGACCTGGTCCGACTTCTCGAGCACGACAGCCCGTACGCCCCGGGCGCGCAGCGCGTACGCCGCCGCGAGCCCTCCGGGGCCGCCTCCGATCACGTACACGGGACGGTCCTCCTGGGACGGCACCGTGCGGGAGGTCGTGGAAGCAGTCGAGTCGGCCATGAGCGCGAGCGTAATCACGACTTGGGTTGATAGGTCTCGGTCAAGACCGGAATCGGTTGCGAACTGGTCACGGCTGTGGGAGGCGTGCGTGCGACGGGTGGCGTAGATCACTTGGGTGTGGTCGAGGCGTGTGAAATGCGTGGTGTCGCCGCAGGTGGGCGCCGGGGTGTACGCCCTTCGCGGGAGCACGGGATCGGCTCCGGGCGTTCCCTCGGGGAGGGCGGGAGCGGGCGTGAGGTCGGTGGTGTGCCGGCGGTCCTGGGGGCGCGTACTCCTCGCCCGCGGGTTCCGGCCTCTTGCGCCGGCGCCCCCGGTGCATCGAAACTGACGTTCCGTCAGATCCGGCGCGCTGCGGGAGGTTCGGCCATGGACACGATCTGGCTCGGCGGGGCGGAATGGCTGGCCGTGCTCCGTATCGGGCTCGGGCTGTGGTGGCTGGAGAGCTGGCGGCACAAGGACAAGAAGGGCTGGTTCGAGCGGGGGACCGGGATCGCGTGGGCGTCGGAGGTCGCGGCCAAGCACCGGTGGAACGCGGTGCGGTCCGGTTTCGACACCGTCGTCGCCCCGCGCCCGCGGACGATGGCGTACGTCGTCGTGTACGCGGAACTGGCCCTCGGCCTCGGGCTGGTGGCCGGACTGCTGACGCCCGCCGCCCTGATCGGAGGGCTGCTCCTCAACGTCCTCTACTTCACGCTCATGATCCACGACTGGGCGGAGCAGGGGCAGAACGCGATGATGGCGCTCGTCTCGGCCGTCGGGTTGTTCGGGATGTCCTGGCAGACGTGGTCGCTGGACAACGCGCTGGGGCTTTTCCGGTGATCGGGGCCTCGGGGCGCGCGGATGCGGTGGGCCCGGCGAGTGAACCGGGCTCCGGGGGAGCACCGGGTCCGGGCGGTGCGGCAGGTTCCGCGGGAGTGCCGGGTGCGGCGGGTTCCGCGGGGGTGTCCGGAGCGGCGCGTTCCGGGGTCGGGGGGGTGTCCGGAGCGGCGGGTTCCGGGGGTGCGGGGGGTTCCGGCGGTGGCTTCGACGTGCCCGAGGTGGACGCCTTCACCCGGCCGTACTGGGACGCGGCGGCCGAGGGGCGGCTGCTGATCCGGCACTGCGCGGCCTGCGACCGACCTCACCACTACCCCAGGGAATTCTGCCCGCACTGCTGGAGCGAGGACGTGAGCTGGCGGCCCGCGAGCGGCCGCGCCACGCTCTACACCTGGTCCGTCGTCCACCGCAACGACCTGCCGCCGTTCGGCGGGCGTGTGCCGTACGTCGCCGCCGTCGTCGACCTGACGGAGGGTCCCCGGATGATGACCGAGGTGGTCGGGTGCGAGGAGGCGGCACTGCGGATCGGGATGAGTCTGGAGGTCGCGTTCCGGGCAGCGGTCCCCGTGTTCCGGCCGGCGTCACGCGACGGAGAACGACCCTCTCCGGTGCGGGAGGCGGGGCTGCTCCGGGGGTCTTCCGGGAGCCCCGGTCCGCTCCGGGAGTGACCCGTGGGCCTGGAGGGGTTTGAATGACTGGATGTCCGACGTCCATGAACACTTCGCCATCCATCCCTTCCCCGAGCTGACAGGTCTCGGTCTGCGGCTGCGTCCCTGGGACCTGGAGTCCGACGCCGACGTCTCGGCGTATCTGCGGGGGCTGGCCGATCCCGAGTTCCAGCGCTGGAACACCCCGCTCAGGTTCGTCCGGGACATCGACACCGCCCGTGAGTCGCTCCGGTCGCGCGTCGTCGCCGCGACGAACGGCACCGGGGTCTCCTTCTGCGTCACCGACGCGGAGACCGGCGAGACGCTGGGCCACATCGGCCTCAACGAGATCGACCACGTCATGAGCTGCGCACGCGTCGGTTACTGGGTCCTCCCGGAGTGCCGCGGCCGCCAGGTCGCCACCCGCGCCCTCACCCTCGCGGCCCGCTTCGCCTTCACCGACCTCGCCCTGCACCGCCTCGACCTCGGCCACGCCGTGGGCCACGCGCTGTCCTGCCGTGTCGCCGAGCGCTGCGGATTCCGGTACGAGGGGACGCTGCGCGGCGCGATGTTCGAGGCGGGGCGCCATGACGCGTTCCGCGACCTTCACGTGCACGGCCGGCTGGCCACGGATCCGGAACCCACGCCGACGGGCTGAGGGCCGGAGCCCGCCCCGACCTGCTGAGGCTCGGGAGCGCGCGCAGGCACGGTACGGGCCGGGAGCCCGGGCGGCGTGGTGAGGCTCAGGGCCGTACCGACCTGCCGAGGCTCGGGGCCCGCTGGCCCCGGCGGCGGGTCGCTCCGGAGCCCGCCCGACGGGGTGCGTGCGAGCCGGTGCCGCGACGCCGGCGCCTGGGACGGCGACCGGATCTCCTACGGCGGGCTCACGGTCGGGAGGACCCCGACGGCACCCCCGTCGCCATGGCGGGCGGGTCGGCCCCGATCGCCATCGCGGGCTTCACGGACGACGCCGCGGACGGGACGTACGACCGTCACGGCCAGAGCAGTTCCGTGGTCCAGCCGGTGTCCGCGCGGCGGTAGACGAGCCGTGCGTGGCGTCGGCGGGTGTCCCCCTGGAAGAACTCCACCTCGTCCGGGCGCAGGCGGTAGAGGGTCCAGGTGGGGGCGGGGGAGTCCGGGGAGCTCTCGGCCCGTTCCCAGGCGGCGTCCGACGCCCGGTCCAACTCCGCGCGCGAGGGCAGGACTTCGCTCTGGCGGCCCACGAGCGCGGCGGCCAGCGCCCCCGTGGACCGGGCGTGCAGGTCCGCTTGGCTCTCCTCGGGCGGCGCGACGGTGACGGGGCCGCGGAGCCGGATCTGGCGTCCCTGGACGGGCCAGTAGAAGTCGAGCGCCGCGTACGGACGGGCGGCGAGCTGCCGTCCCTTGCGGCTGGTGGCATGGCTGGCGAAGGCCCATCCGTCCGCGTCCGCGCCGTGCAGCATCACGATCCGGACGTCCGGCAGTCCGTCCTCGTCCGCCGTCGCCAGCGACATCGTGTGGGGCTCGGTCTGCCCGGCCGCCACCGCTTCCGCGAACCACCGGGTGAACAGGGCCAGCGGGTCCGCCGGTGCCTCCTCCGGTGCGAAGCCGGGCAGCTCCGTGTCCCACACCCGCAGCGATCTCAGCAGCTCATGAAGATCCGGTTCCATGCCACCGAGTATCACTCGGGGCGGGTCGGCGCCGCCGCGCCGCCCGTGCCGACCAGGTGATCGCGGGGCGAGGGCCGGGCCTCCTCGTACCGCTCATCCGCGCCCCAGCACCACCGTCCCCGACGAGCAGAACCAGCCTCCCGTCCCGGAGGCCACCGCCAGCTGGGGCGGTGTTCCGTCGGGTCGGCGCACCTGGCGTTCCTCCGGCAGCTCGCCGCGCAACTGCCGTACGGCCTCCACCAGCAGGAACAGGCCGCGCATTCCGGGGTGCTGGGCCGACAGTCCGCCCCCGTCGGTGTTCACGGGCAGTTCCCCGCCCACCAGCAGCCGCCCCTTCGCGGCGTCCACGAAGGATCCGCCCTCGCCCTTGGGACAGAACCCGAGGTCCTCCAGGGTCACCAGGGTCATGTAGGTGAAGGCGTCGTAGATCTCGGCGAAGTCGATCTCGTCCGGGCGGATCCCGGCCCGCTCGAAGGCGAGCCGGCCGCTCACCGCCGCCGGGGAGACGGTGAAGTCCGCCCACTCGGACATGGTGGTGTGGGAGACGTGCTCGCCGGTGCCGAGCACCCACACCGGGGCCGTACGGCAGTCCCGTACGTACTCCTCGGCCGCCAGCAGCACCGCCGCGCCGCCGTCGGAGCGGATGCAGCAGTGCAGCTTGGTGAAGGGGTCCGCGATCATCGGCCCCGCCAGGACCTCGTCGACGGTCACCGGGTCGCGGAACATCGCCTCCGGGTTGCGGGCGGCGTTGGCGCGGGCCTGGACGGCGACCGAGGCGAGCTGTTCGAGCGTGGTGCCGTAGGTGTGCATGTGGCGGCGCGCGGCCATCGCGTACTTGGCGATGAGGGTGTGGCCGTAGGGGACCTCGAACTGGAGCGGGCCCCGGGCGCCGAACGACAGGTTGCCGGTGCGGTGGCCCGCCCTGATGTCGGCGCGGGCCGTGGAGCCGTAGACGAGCAGGACGGCCTCGGCGTGGCCCACCGCGATCGCGTCGGCCGCGTGGGCCGCCATGACCTCCCAGGTGGACCCTCCGACGGAGGTCGAGTCGACCCAGGTGGGGCGCAGCCCCAGGTATTCGGCCACTTCGGCGGGAGCGAGGGTGCCGAGGCCCGCCGACGCGAAACCGTCGATCACCGAGCGGTCCAGGCCGGAGTCGGCCAGCGCGCGGCGCGCGGCCTGGGCGTGCAGTGCGTACGGGGTCGCCTCCTCCACGCGGCCGCAGTCGGACAGGGATATGCCGACGACGGCGACCTTGCGACGGCTGTGGCCCGGGGTGGCATGCGTCATGAATCTGACGGTACATCAGATGACTGCATCGGATAACTGCCCCGCCGGGAGGTGGTCGCACCCCTGTGCATCTGGAACCCTCCGCCCTAACATGACGGACCGTCAGATCGGGGAAGGTCCGCCGTCCAGCTGTCCCGCTGCCCGACGAGGGAGGAGCCCGCCCATGGATGCCCATCTCACCGCGGAGCAGGAGGAAATACGCCGTACGCTGCGGGAGTTGCTGGTCAAACGGTGCGGCCCGGAGGAGCTGAGGGCCGCCGAGCTGACCCCCGCCGGCTATGACCCGGCGCTCTGGGAAGCCCTCGCGCAGCAGCTCGGCTTGCCCGGACTCGCCCTCCCCGAGGCGTACGGCGGTGTCGGCTGCTCGGTGACCGAACTCGCCCTCGCCTGCGAGGAGTCGGGCCGTGCCCTCGCCCCCTCGCCGCTGCTGGCCACCGCCGTTCTCACCGCCCCGCTGATCATGGCCCTCGGTACCGAGGACCAGCGCCTCGCCCTGCTGCCGCGGCTGGCCTCGGGCGCGCTCACCGCCGCCCTCGCGGTACCGGGCGCGGGCCTGGCCACCGCCCTCGGGCTGGTCGGCGACAACCGCGGCGACTGGGCCGGCGGCGGTCGCGCCGGGGGCGTGCAGGCGCGCCGGGCGGACGGTGTGTGGCGGCTCTACGGGCAGGCGGCGCAGGTGCTCGACGGGCACAGTGCCGGGCTGCTGGTGGTGGCCGCGCACACCGGCGGGTTCGCGCGGTCGCGGACGCTGCTGTTCCTGGTGAGGGCCGGTGCCGAGGGGCTCGTGCGCGCGAGGCAGACGTCCTTGGACGGGACACGGCCGCAGGCCCGGCTCGAACTGCGTGATGTCGAAGCCGAGTTGCTGGGCGACGAGCAGGCCGACGTGCCCGCCGCGCTGGCCGCCGTCGGGGACACCGCCGCCGCCATGCTCGCCGTCGAGGCCGTGGGCGCCGCCGACCGCACGCTGGAACGCACCGTCGAATACGTGCGCCGGCGTGAGCAGTTCGGGCGGGCGATCGGCTCCTTCCAGGCGGTCAAGCACCGGCTCGCGGATGTGTACGTGGGCGTGCGGTCGGCCCGCTCGGCGGCGTACTACGCGGCGTGGGCCGCCGGGACGGGCGGCGAGCGGGTGGGCGGACTCGCGCTCGCCCAGGCGCTGGAGTCTCTGCGCACCGCCGCCTCCGAGGGCATCCAACTGCACGGGGGCATCGGCTTCACCTGGGAGCACGACGCCCATCTCTCCTTCAAGCGCGCGTCCGGCGACGAACTGCTCTTCGGCCCCGTGCACCGGCTGCGCGCGCACGCCGCCGACGCCGCGCGTCTCTTCGACGGCGGGGAGGTGACGGTCTGATGGCGGCGGCCAGGGGTTCGCGTCCAGGGACCGGCTCGGGAAGCGGTGCCGAGGGGAGGGCGGGCACGGGGACCGGGGCGAGGCGGATTCCCGGTGTACGGCTGGTGCAGCGGGTCTCCTCGACCCGGACCTTCGCCAGGGTGGCCCCCCACCTCATTCCGGCTCTCGACCGTGCCGTGCACCGGCTGACGCGCGGCAGGGTGCTGCTCAGCGCCCAGATGCTGCCGGGGGTCGTCCTGACCGCGCGCGGCGCCAAGAGCGGTCTGGAGCGCCGCACCCCGCTGGCCTGTATGCCGGAGAGCGACGCGTCGGGTGCCGCCGCGGGGGCCGGCTGGCTCCTCATCGGCTCCAACTTCGGCCGTACGGACCACCCCGCCTGGACCGCGAACCTCCTCGCTCGTCCTGACGCCGTCATCAACTGGAAGGGCGAGGACATCCCCGTGACCGCCCGGCTCCTCACGGGTGAGGAACGGGCCGCCGCGTGGAGGACGGTGCTGGCGTTCTGGCCGCCGTACGCCACCTATCAGGCCCGGGTGGACCGGGAGATACGGCTCTTCAGGATCGTGCGCCGACCGGTGCCCGCGGGCACCGCGGAAGGCGAGGTCCCGTCCGGCTGAACGAACCCTCCGCCCGGTCCGGCCGAACCGGCCGCCCGGCCGGGGGCCTTCACGCACGGCGACGGCCGGTTCCCGTCCGTCGGCCGGCTCCCCGCCCGTACAGCGCAGCGGGCGGCAGCCCACCGGAGTGTTCCTCCGGGATGAACTGCCGCCCGCATGACAGGAGCTGGGGCGATCAGGAGCGGGAATCTACTTCGTCGGCTTTTTCCCGGTCACGCCCAGGTACACCAACAGCGCAAGGTTCGGCTTGAGTTCGGCCTGCTTGACGCCCCACGTCTGGAAGCCCTTCTGATGCGAGGCGACCGCCGCGAGCATGGCGACGAGGGAACCGGCCATCGCGGCCGGGTTCACGTCCTTGTCGACCTTTCCCTTGGCCTGGAGCTCGGTGACCGAGTCCGTAAGGGAGTTGTTCACCGAGTTCAGGATCTTCATGCGGATCTTGTAGAACCGCTTGTCGCCCTCGGCTGCACCGAGGTCGACGACTCGGAGGATCGCGTCGTTCCTGCGCCAGAAGTCCAGGAAACCGTCGACGAGTTCCTGTGCGGTCTGCCAGCCGGCCTTGCCGACCCAGGACCGCCCTTCGAGCAACTGGGTCAACCCGGCGCCCTCGGCGGCCATTTGCTCGGCAATCTCCAGGACGGCGCCTTCGACGTCCGGGAAGTACTGGTAGAAGGTCGCCGGTGAAGTGCCTGCCTTCCGGGCGACGTCAATGACTTTGACATCCCGGTAGGGCGATGAGCTGAGCATCTCGCTGAGGCAGTCGAGCAACTTCTGCCGGGTCGCCTGCCCACGTCGTCCGGCCACGCGGCCGTCGACGGTACGCACTTGTCCTGTCATGCCGTCAGCTTACCGAGGGGTGATCGGAGCGCGATTCGGCCGACTGCAAATGGGGTGCGGCCGTACATCGCGGGGGTTCAAAGGGGGTTCGGCGCGGGGTTCACCGCCGGGCCCGATGCCGCGCGCAGGGGCCTTGAGCAGCGGCGGAGTGTCACCGGAGCGGCTGCGCCTGCTCTGCGGGATACGGAAAGGGCCGTTAGCTTGGCCGCATGGCCGAATCAGCCGTTGTCGCCGGGTTCTCCGAGGGCGTGCCCTGTTGGGTCGACGCACAGCTCCCCGATGTGGAGGCGGGCAAGCGCTTCTACGGCGAGCTGTTCGGCTGGACGTTCCCCGAGGAGTCCGACCTGTCGGGCTGGGCGGAGCTGGACGGCGAGCCGGTGGCCGGGCTCACGGCCAAGCGGGACGGCCGGATGCCGACGGTGTGGACGGTGTACTTCGCGACGCCGGACGCCGTGGCGCTCACCCGGCGGATCACCGAGGCGGGCGGCCGGATCATCACCGCCCCCACGGAGGTCGGCGCCTCGGGCGAGCTGGGCAGGGAGGCCCTCGCCACCGACCCGGAGGGCGCCGTCTTCGGCCTGTGGCAGCCCGGCACCCATCGCGGTTTCGGCAGGCGCCACGTGCGGCGCGCCTTCTGCTGGGCCGAGCTGTACGCGCGCGACACCGCGACCGTCGACCGCTTCTACGGCACCCTCTTCCGTGACGCGCTGTTCGGGCCCGACGCGACCCCCGACTTCGGCCGTGTTCCCGTCTCGGGCGTCTTTCCGGCCGAGATGCCACCCCACTTCGTCGTCCACTTCGGGGTCGAGGACTGCGATGAGGCACTCGGGACGGTGAACCGGCTGGGCGGCCGCGTTCAGGTGACACCCTTCGACACGTCGTACGGGCGGGTGGCCGTCGTCACGGACAATCAGGGTGCGTCGTTCGCGGTACTTGAACGGTGAAGGGCCACCGACCAGCCGTGACGCCGCTTCAGCCGTGACGGTGCCGCAAAGTTGAACATGTCTCAGCTCCGCGGACGGAACGCTTCTGCGGCGAGGGGCACGCGTTTTCGACGTGAGGGACGGCACTTCCGGGGTCAAGGGCGGGGTACTTCTGGGGTGAGGAGCGCATTTCGGCCTTGAACCGTCGCGCCCCGGCGGCCGTACTCCTGCGGGGGCGGATGTTTTGTCACGAGACACCCCGATCCGCCCCCGGGTTCGCAACCTGTGGCTCGGCCAGGAAGAATCGGGGTGCGTGCCGCCATGGCGGTGCGGTGGTGAGACGCTGCACTGGGCCGCGTTCATACGTGGATGACGCGACCCGTACGGGGAGGTGGCAGGCAAGTGGTGGATCAGCTGACGCAGCACGATCCGCGGCGGATCGGGCCGTTCGAGGTGCTGGGACGGCTGGGTGCCGGCGGCATGGGGCTGGTCTATCTCGCGCGCTCGGCTTCCGGCCGACGCGTGGCGATCAAGACGGTCAGGACGGAGCTCGCCGAGGACCAGCTGTTCCGGGTCCGCTTCTCGCGCGAGGTCGAGGCGGCCCGCGCCGTGTCCGGCTTCTACACGGCGGCCGTGGTCGACGCCGACGCCCGTGCCGCGGTGCCGTGGCTGGCCACCGCCTACGTGCCCGCGCCCTCGCTCGAAGAGATAGTGAATGAGTGCGGGCCGCTCCCGGCCCAGGCGGTGCGCTGGCTTGCGGCGGGTGTCGCGGAGGCGCTGCAGTCGATCCACGGCGCGGGACTCGTCCACCGCGACCTGAAGCCGTCGAACGTCCTGGTGGTCGAGGACGGGCCGCGCGTGATCGACTTCGGTATCGCGTCCGGCGTCTCGAACACCCGTCTGACCATGACCAATGTCGCCGTCGGTACACCCGCCTACATGTCGCCCGAGCAGGCGAAGGACTCGCGCAGCGTGACCGGTGCGAGCGACGTCTTCTCGCTCGGCTCGATGCTCGTCTTCGCGGCGACCGGACACGCCCCCTTCCACGGCGCCAACCCGGTCGAGACGGTCTTCATGCTGCTCCGCGAGGGCCCGGACCTCGAAGGCCTCCCCGATGAGCTGCGCCCGCTCATCGAGTCCTGTATGCAGATGGACGCCACGGCCCGCCCCAACCCCGCCGACCTCCAGGCCCAGCTCGCACCCCATCTCTTCGGCTCCGGCTCCGACGACAGCGGTACGGCGTCGGCGTGGCTGCCCGAGCGGGCGGTGGGCCTGATCGAGACGCGCCGCGGGGGCCGTCCGCCGGTGAAGCAGCCGGCCGCGGGAAGCGGACGCAGTGGCGGGGGGCGCGCGGTCGTGCCGCCGCCCCCCTCGCACGCCCCGGTGCCCGTGGGGGCGCCCGACACCGGCCCCGTGCGCCTCGCGGGCGCCAAGGTGCCCATCGGTCCCGGCCCGCGCGTCGCGGACGCCCGCGCGGCCGCCGTGAAGGCGCCGCCCCCGGAAGCCGGGCTCGCGGCGTCCTGGTCCCGGCCGCGCATCGGCGTGAACGGCGCCGACCCGGCACCCGCGCCCACGGTCGCGCCCCCCGTGCCCGACTCGCCGTCCGGCTGGCGCCCCTGGCGCTTCCGCATGTCGAACGACGTCTGGGGCACTCCCTCGGTCGCCGACGACCTCGTCTACGTCACCTCCTTCGAGGTCCACGCCCTCGACGTCGCGACCGGCCGCCGCCGTTTCAAGACCCGTGACGTGGCCTGGTCGATGGCGGTGGCGGACGGCCGCATCCACGCGTCCGACGGGCCGACGCTGTTCGCGCTCGAGGCCAGGGAGGGTGCGGATCTCTGGCGCCTGTCCACGGACGCCTGGGTCTACTCGCTGCAGGCCGACCGCGGAACCGTCGTCACCGGCACCCGTGGGGGCGGCATCCAGGCCTGGGAGGCCTCGAACGGCCAGAAGCTCTGGGAGATCAGCGGCGGCCAGACGGACTTCGAGTCCCCGGAGGCCGGTCCGGCGCTCCACGACGGCACGGTGTTCGTCTGGAAGGACGCGCGGCTGCGCGCGCTGGAGGCCCGTACGGGCGAGGAGCGCTGGTCGTACCCGATCGGCGACGCGGCCTCCTGCGGCGGCGTACCGGTCCGCATCACGTACGCGCCCGACGGCTACGCCTACATCTCCGCCGGCACCCGCGTCCTCGCCGTCGACGTGGCGAGCGGTCACGTCCGCTGGCACTTCGAGGCCCCGGCCGTCTTCCTCTGCCCGCCCACCTTCGCTCCGGGCCCGGCGGTGACGGGCGGTGGCGTCTACCTGGCCGACTACCTCGGCACGGTGTACGCCCTCGACGCGACCGACGGCCGCGACCGCTGGCGCATCGCCACCGAGTCCCGCTCCTCCACCGAGCCGGTCCTCGTCGCCGCGGGCCACGTCCACGTGGGCAGCGGCAAGGGCCTGTACACGCTGGACGCCGTCACCGGCACCCCGAAGTGGCGCTTCCAGGCCGGGGGCGACCTGGTCGGCGCCCCGGCGGTGGCCGACGGCCGCATCCACTTCGGCTCCACGGACCACCTGCTGTACACCCTGAAGGCCGACGACGGGCGCCTGCGCTGGAAGCTGGCCACCGGCGGCGAGATCACCGGGGCGCCCGTGGTCAAGGACGGCGTCGTGTACGCGTGCAGCAAGGACCGCTGTGTGTACGCGCTGGACGCGGAGAAGGGGACCGGGACGGCCCGCACGACGTGACGGAGCCCGCTCCGGGACCTCTGTGACGGCCGCCGCACCGGGCACGGAAGGTCTCCGGACGGCGGCCGTCGTTCGAGCGGGCGGCGTGCGGGATGCCGCTCCGGCTGCCGACGCTACGCCCGGCGTGACCGGTCCGCCACACGGAGCGAGGGGCGCCCGGTCCGAGGCCTTCCGGTCCGAGGGCCGTCCCGTCGAGGGCCGCCCGGTCCTGGGTCCCTCCGGTCGGAGCGCGGCCCGGTCCGAGGGCCGTCCGGTTCGCGGAGGGGGCGTTCGGTTCGCGGAGGGGGCGTTCGGACGACCGCCCTAGCGCAGCCGGAACCCCGGCCGTCGTGCCGAGAAGAGTCCCGCCTGCCGCTCGTCCGGCAGGTTCCCGAGGGAGACGAGCTGGGGGGCGTGCGCGAGAGCCGCCGCACGGGTCGCCTCCTGCGCCAGCCACAGTGCCCGTACGGTCCCCTGGACGGCTTCGGCCGGGTAGGACGCGATCACCGCCGCGCACTCCACGGCCGCGGCCAACGCCCCGCCCGGCGGGGTGAGTTCGGACACCAGCCCCACCTCGTGGGCCCGCCGCGCGGAGATCCGTTCGGCGGTCCCCATCAGCGCCATCCGCGCGACTTCCCCGAACGGCATCCGCTGCGCGAGGTAGACGGACTCGTACGCGCTGACCATCCCGTACGTCGTGTGCGGATCGAAGAAGGTCGCCTCCTCGTCGGCCACGACGAACTCCGACTCGCCCAGCAGGTAGAAGGCGCCGCCGCAGGCGATCCCGTTCACGGCGGCGATCACCGGCTTCCACAGGTCGTTGGCCTTCGGCCCGATCGCGGCGAGCGGATCGTCCACCATGTACGGGGAGCCGGGCTGAGGTACGGAGACGCTCCGGTCGATGCCGGTGCAGAAGGCCCGCGTCCCGGCGCCGGTGACGACGACCGCCCGTACGGTGTCGTCGAACCGGAACTCGCGCCAGGCGGCGACCAGTTCGGCCACCATGCCGAGATCGATGGCGTTGAGCCTGCCCGGCCGGTCGAGCGTGAGGACCGCGACCCCTGTGTCCTTGTCGACCGCCACCACGAGGCCACCACGCCCGGCGTCAGCCTGGCCCGGTGCGTTCCCCGCACCGGCGCCGCCCTCGCCGAGGCCGCCGCCCGCCCCGCCGCCGCTCACGCCCGCTCCAGGACCCAGCGCGGAACGGTCATGCCGTTCACCTCGGTGAACACCGCCTGGACCCGTGCGCCGATCCGGATCCGTTCCGGCGGGACCGAGTTGAGGGGCTCGTCCGGTCCGCTCACCAGATTCCCGACCAGCCGTATCCGGGGCGCGTCGGCCAGCTCCACCACGATCGCGTTGTACGGGGCCTGCTCCGCGTAGGCGGGAAGGAGCGGCGGATGCGGGACGACGTACGACCAGATCCGGCCGCGCCCGCTCATCCTTCGCCACTCGCTCGCGAAGGAGTGGCAGTGCGGGCAGCAGGGCCGGGGCGGAAAGCGGAGCTCGTCGCAGTCGGCGCAGGACTGGACGCGGAGTTCGCCCCGGGCCGCGTACTCCCAGAAGGGCGCGCCGTCGTCGTCGAGGACGGGGGACAGCAGGGACTCGTTCATCTCGGCTCCTCAGCTTCTCAGCAGGAGTGCGGAGGTAGGGACCCCTTCCCCCGCCGTGACCAGGCAGGTCGCCGCCCCCGGCACCTGTGCCGTACTCGTGCCCCGCAACTGCTTCACGCCCTCGTTGATGAGGTTGAAGCCGTGCACGTAGGCCTCGCTGAGCCCGCCGCCCCCCGTGTTCACGGGCAGCCGTCCGCCGATCTCCAGCGCACCGCCCTCCGTGAAGGCCGCGCCCTCCCCGCGCCCGCAGAAGCCGTACCCCTCCAGCGAGAGCGGGATCAGCGGCGTGAACGCGTCGTAGATCTGCGCCACGTCGACGTCCTCCGGCGTGAAGTCGGCGTGTTTCCACAGGTGTCGGGCGGCGGTCCAGGCGGGGCCGGTGAGCGGATCGTCGTTCCAGTAGTTGACCATGCCGTGGTGCTGGGCGGGCAGGCCCTGGGCGGCGGAGTGGACGTACACGGGCCGCTGCCGGCAGTCGCGGGCGCGCTCGGCGGAGACGATCACGCAGGCCAGCGCGCCGTCCGTCTCCAGGCAGTTGTCGAAGAGGCAGAGGGGCTCGCTGATCCAGCGGGAGGTCATGTACATCTCGCGGGTCAGCGGGCGCTCGTACATCATCGCGGCCGGGTTCTGGTTGGCGCGGTTGCGGCAGGCCAGCGCCACGTTGAACAGATGGTCGCGCGTCGCCCCGTACTCGTGCAGGTAGCGGCGTGCGAGCATCCCGATCTCGTCGGCGGGCCGCAGCAGCCCGAAGGGCCGGGTCCACTGGGCCGGGGTGGGGAGCTGGACGGCCGTGTTCTTCCAGGGCCGGGGCCCGCTGCCCCGTTTGCGCGAGCGCCAGGCCACCCCCACCGTCGCCTGGCCCGCGGCGACGGCGGCGGCGAGATGCGCGACGGTGGCGCAGGAACCGCCGCCTCCGAAGCCCACCTTGCTGAAGAAGGTGAGGTCACCGAGCCCGACGGCCTTGGCGACCTCCACCTCGTCGGTCTCCTCCATGGTGTAGGAGGCGAGTCCGTCGACCTCGGCGGGCGCGATGCCGGCGTCGTCGAGAGCGGCGAGGATCGCGCGGCAGGCCAAGGCCTTCTCGGACTCGGGGAGTTGTCTGGCGAACGGGGTCTGTCCGATCCCGACGACGGCTGTGGCGTCCTTGATCCCCGGCATGGGTGCACCTCCGCAGACGGTCCCGGCTGCTGACAGGCCGTCAGGCTACAGCTAATCTGACGGTCAGTCAGCTAGTGGTGCTTCAGCGAGAGGTGCGCGATGCGCGGTGACCTGGAGTGGGGCGGCGTCCCGGGACTGGTGCGGTCGGCGGCGACCCGCTTCGCGGACCGCGAGGCGGTCGTCGAGGGCCGGACACGCGTCTCCTACGAGGAGTTGGGCGCCCGGGTGGAGCGCGCCGCGGCGGCCTGCATGGCGAGCGGCGTACGTCTCGGCGACCGTGTCGCCATCTGGGCCCCGAACACGCTCGACTGGATCGTCTCCGCCCTCGGCGCGGTGTCCGCGGGCGCGGTCCTCGTCCCCCTCAACACCCGCTTCAAGGGCGCCGAGGCCGCGTACGTACTGGCCCGGAGCCGGGCGAAGCTGCTGTTCGTGACGGGAACGTTCCTCGGCACCTCATATGTGGCGTCGCTGCGCAGGGCGTCCGGCGAGGGCCCCGGACCCGGCCCGCTGCCCGGTCTCCCGCACCTGGAACAGGTGGTGGTCCTCGCGGACGACGCCCCCGCCGACTTCCGCACGTGGAAGGACTTCCTGGCCGGCGGGGAGGGAGCGGGGACGGACGAGGTGCGCCGCCGCGGCGCGGCCGTGTCCGGCGCGTCGCCCTCGGACATCATCTTCACCTCGGGCACCACGGGCCGCCCGAAGGGTGCCCTGATCACCCATGCGCAGACGCTGCGCTGCTACGAGATCTGGAGCGACCTCGCCGGCCTGCGCGAGGGCGACCGCTATCTGATCGTGAACCCGTTCTTCCACACCTTCGGCTACAAGGCCGGGATCATCGCCTGCCTGATGCGCGGGGCGACGATGATCCCGCAGCCGGTGTTCGATGTGGACACCGTCCTCGCGAACGTGGCCGCGGAACACGTCTCCGTCCTCCCCGGCCCGCCCACCCTCCACCAGTCGCTGCTGGACCACCCGTCCCGGGCCGCGTACGACCTTTCGGCCCTGCGCCTGGTGGTCACCGGCGCGGCGGTGGTGCCGCTGCGCCTCGTCGAGCGTCTGCGCACGGAACTCGGCGTGGACACGGTGCTCACTGCGTACGGCCTCTCCGAGGCGAGCGGGATCGTCACGATGTGCCGCAGGGGAGACCCGCCGGCGGTGATCGCCTCCACCTCGGGCCGGGCGATCCCGGACACCGAGGTGCGGGTGGTGGACCCCTCGGGAACCCCGGTGGCCCCCGGCTCTCCCGGCGAGGTCCTGACCCGCGGCTTCAACGTCATGCGCGGCTACTTCGAGGACCCCGAGGCCACGGCGGCTGTTCTGTCCGAGGACGGCTGGCTGCGCACGGGCGACGTGGGCGTCCTCGACCCCGAGGGCAACCTCCGCATCACCGACCGCATCAAGGACATGTACATCGTCGGCGGCTTCAACGCCTACCCCGCGGAGATAGAGCAGCTGCTCGGCCTGCACCCCGACGTCGCCGACGTGGCGGTCATCGGCATCCCGGACAGCCGGCTGGGCGAGGTCGGCAAGGCCTACGTCGTCCGCCGCCCGCACTCCGTCCTCACCGCCGAGGACCTCATCGCCTGGTCCCGCCGGGAGATGGCCAACTACAAGGTCCCGCGCACGGTCGAGTTCGTCGGCGCGCTGCCGCGGAACGCGAGCGGAAAGGTGGTCAAGGGCGAGCTGCGGGGACGGTGAGCTCGGCATGGCGATGGGTACGGCAACCAAGAAGTACACACGGCGGCCGCCCCCGGACACACGGCGGCCGCGGCGGCTCCCCCTCCGCGCCGCCGCGGCCGATCCCCGTGTGGTGTGGCTCTGGTCAGGCAGGCTCGTCCGTGGCGTGGACGTTGTCCGTGGACGCGTCGCCGGTGTCCTCGCCCGGTGCGATCGGGTTCTTGCCCTTGAGCGGCTCGTCCGTGGCGTGGACGTTGTCCGTCGAGGCCGTCGGCTCGCCGGTGGCGTGGACGTTGTCGGTGCTGAGGTCGTCACTCATGACTGGCTCCCCTGGCAGTTCTGTTCGTTGCGGTTGCGGTAGTCGGGAAGGGCCCGTCCGGCAACTCCCCCGAGGGTCGCCGGACGGGCACTTCTGGGCCGGTTCACCTTAAGGGTGTTGGCCGGATGTCGTCCCGTCTGCCCCCCGACGCGACGGATCGACAACCAGAGAGTGGCGCGTGGCGATAAACGAACGATGAACGCGCAGGCGTGGGGACTCAGGCGACGGCGAGCGGCTTCAGCAGTGCGCGCACCTCGGCGGCCTCCGGTGCGCCCGACCCCTCGAAGATGTCCAGGGCTTCGCGCCAGCAGACCTGCGCGCGGCCGATCTGCCCGATGCCGCTCAGGGCCCTGCCGAGCACCGTGAGCACGTTGCCGCGCCGCCAGTCGCCGCCGATCCCCCGCAGGACGGTCAGCGCCAACTCCGCGTTCGCGGCGGCCTGTGCGGGCCGTCGGGCCGCGAGGTCGGCCTCGGCGAGACGGAACAACGTCATCCCCTCCCAGAGCCGTTGGCGGCTGTCCTGGAACACCTCCAGGGCTTCCTGGAGGCGGTCGACGGCCTGGGAGAGCTGGCCGCTCTGCGTGAGGGCGAGCCCCAGCGCGTACCGGCCGTTGGCACCCTTCAGCGCGTGGCCCATGTCGTCGTACATGTCCGTGCCCTGCTGGGCCAGTGCCACCGCGCTCGCGGTCCGTCCGGTGGCGAGGTGGATGCGCGAGAGGTTGCACAGCGCGCTCGCCTCGCCCGGACGGTCCTCGCAGGCTCGGAAGTTCTCGATGGCGCGGTTCAGATGCGCCTCCCCGTCGTCGTGACGGTTCTGGTAGAGGGCGATCACGCCGAGGATGTTGGACGACCAGCAGCTCGTCAGGGGGTCACCGGTGGCGAGGGCCCGTTCGAGGGCGCGGGTGGCGGCCGCGTCGGCCGAGTCGAACCGGCCGGTGATGTGGTGCACGAAGGAGAGCGTGGTGAGCGCCCGGGCCTCGGCGCGCGGGGCCTCGTGCCGCTGCGCGGCGGTGCGCGCCGCCTCGGCGATGGCCTCGTACTCCTTGGAGTTGGCTCCCGACTCCGCCAGGTCGCAGGCCGCCCACAGCAGGTCGACGGCCCGCGCCAGCGTCTCCGGCCCCATCGACTGCCGTACGCAGGCCAGCGTGCAGACCGCCTCCGCGTACAGCCAGTCCTGCGCCTGATGACGGTCCTCGAACACCAGGCCCGGATACTCGGTGGGTTCGAGGTGCTCCACCAGTTTGTCGCCGGGCCGGTCGAGTGCGTACACCCCCGCCGCCGTGGCCAGATAGAAGTCCAGCAACCGCGACAGGGCCGCCGTCCGCTCGCCCGGTGGCTGTTCGTCGCGCTCTACGCACGCGCGCGCGTAGAGCCGCACCAGGTCGTGGTACCGGTACCGGCCGGGCGCCGCGGACTCCAGCAGTGACGTGTCGACGAGGGACTCCAGGAGGTCCTCGGTGCCCTCCACCGGGAGGTCGAGCACCGCCGCGGCCGCCGCCAGGGAGATGTCGGGGCCGTCGGCCAGTCCGAGCAGCCGGAACGCCCGTGCCTGGGCCGGCTCCAGCTGGCCGTAGCCGAGTTCGAAGGTGGCCTTGACGGCCAGGTCGCCCGCCTGGAGTTCGTCCAGGCGGCGGCGCTCGTCGCCGAGCTTCGCGGCGAGCACCGAGACCGTCCAGGTGCGCCGGGCGGCGAGCCGTGACGCCGCGATGCGGATGGCGAGAGGGAGGAAACCGCAGGCCGCGACCACGTCGAGGGCGGCCTCCCGCTCCGAGGCGACCCGTTCCCGGCCCACGATCTTCGTGAAGAGCTGCAACGCCTCCTCGGGAGACATCACGTCGAGGTCCACCAGATGGGCACCCGCCAGGTCCACCATCCGCATGCGCGAGGTCACCAGGGCGGCACAGCCCTCGGTGCCGGGCAGCAGGGGGCGCACCTGGGCGGCGTCACGGGCGTTGTCCAGCAGGACCAGGACGCGGCGGCCGTCGAGGACCGAGCGGTAGAGGGCCGAGCGTTCCTCCAGCGAGTCCGGGATCGCCGAGTCCGCCGTACCGAGGGCCCGCAGGAAGGCGCCCAGGACCGTCTCCGGCTCGGCCGCCCGCGATCCGGCGCCCTGCAGGTCGACGTACAGCTGCCCGTCCGGGAAGGCCCCGCGGGACTGGTGCGCCACATGCACCGCGAGCGTCGTCTTGCCCACGCCCCCGATGCCCGCCAGCGCCGAGACGGCCATGACCCGGCCCTCGTCGGAGGACGCCGCGGCGAGGACGTCGCTCAGTTCCTGCACGAAGGAAGCCCGGCCTGTGAAGTCGGTTACGGTGGCCGGGAGTTGGGCCGGACGGACTGGGGCGGCGGAGGGCTCCGCGGCCGGGGCGGAGGGCTCCGCGAGGCCCGGGTCCGCCTGGAGTATGCGCTGCTGGAGCTCCTTCAGGCCCTGCCTCGGGTCCACCCCGAGCTCGTCGGCGAGCAGCCGCCGGGTGTCCGCGTACACCGCGAGGGCTTCCGCCTGGCGGCCGGAGCGGTACAGCGCCAGCATCAGGAGTTCACGCAGGCGCTCGCGCAGCGGATGCGCCGCGGTGAGCGCCGTGAGTTCGGAGACCGCCTCCGCGTGGCAGCCCTGCTCCAGGTCCATGTCCAGCCGGGATTCGAGGAGTTGCAGGCGCCACTCCTCGAGGCGGGCCCGCTGGGTCTCCGCATAGGGGCCGGGGATGCTCGCGAGCGGTTCGCCGTCCCACAGGGCGAGGGTGTCCCGCAGCAGGTCACGGGCCCGGGACAGGTCGCCCGCGGCGCGCGCCTTGTCGGCGTCGGCGGCGAGCTCCTGGGCGCGTACGTGGTCGAGAGCGCCCTCGCCGAGGGAGCGGATCGCGTAGCCGCCGGACTCGCTCACCAGGACCTCGGGGCCGAGCGTCTTGCGCAGGCGCGAGGCGTACGTCCGCAGGGCGGCCAGCGCCTGGGACGGGGGTTCGTCGCCCCACAGGGCGTCGATGAGCTCGGATGCCGTGGCCGTGCGGCCGTCACGGAGCAGCAGCGCGGCCAGCAGGGCGCGTTGCTGCGGTGACCCGGCCGGCAGCGGGTCGTCGCCGAGCCAGGCGCGCACCGGGCCGAGCACGCTGAAGCGCAACGCCGCGGGCTCCTCGGAGCCCGGACGCCACTGCTTCGGTACCCGCGGCACACCGTCCATCGCTGTCCCCCTGCCGAACCGTCAGTACAACGAGGCCAGTTTGCCTTGTTCATGGCGGATGCGTCAGCCGTGCGAGACGGCGATCACAGGGCGCCGCACGGTACACCACAGGGTCCTCACACGAGCCTCCCCGCACATCCCCACGAATTCACCTGGGCCGTACCGCAGAACGCTGCCCCAGACGGGCAACTGACGGATCGTCAGATCGGCGCTACCGTGGGCCGTATGGAGACCACGGAAACCCAGCAGAGCCCCTCGGCGAGCACCCCGGCCGCCTTCCCGAGGATCATCTCGGTGGACGACCACACGGTCGAACCCCCCGACGTCTGGCGGGACCGGCTGCCCGCGAAGTACCAGGACACCGGGCCCCGCATCGTCCGCGCGCCCCTGAAGGAAATGACCTTCCTGGGCGGGAAGTTCGCTCCCGTCATGGGCGCCCCGGGCGACGACGGTCCCATCGGTGACTGGTGGGTCTACGAAGACCTGCACCGGCCCCTCACCCGCCTCGACACGGCCGTCGGCTACGACCGCGACGAGATCAAGCTCGAGATCATCACGTACGAGCAGATGCGCCCCGGCTCGTACGACGTGCCCCAGCGACTGGCCGACATGGACGTCAACCACGTCCAGTCCGCCCTCTGCTTCCCGACCTTCCCCCGCTTCTGTGGGCAGACGTTCACCGAGGCGACCAACCGTGAGCTGGGCCTTCTCGGGGTGCGGGCCTACAACGACTGGATGGTGGAGGAGTGGTGCGGGCCCCAGGCCCGGGGGCGCCTGATACCGCTGACGCTCGTCCCGCTCTGGGACGCCCGGCTTGCGGCGGACGAAGTACGGCGCAATGCCGCTCGTGGCGTACGCGCGGTGGCCTTCTCCGAGATCCCGCCCCATCTGGGGCTCCCGTCCGTGCACACCGACGACTGGGACCCCTTCCTCGCCGCGTGCGACGAGACGGGCACCGTCATCGCCATGCACATTGGCTCCAGCAGCAGGATGCCGTCGACCTCGGCGGACGCACCGCCCGCGGTCGGGTCCACGATCACCTTCGCCAACTGCTGTTTCTCGATGGTCGACTGGCTGATGAGCGGCAAGTTCGAGCGCTTCCCGAACCTGAAGGTGATGTACGCGGAGGGCCAGATCGGCTGGATCCCGTACATCCTGGAACGCGCCGACGTGGTGTGGGAGGAGAACCGCGGCTGGGGCGGCGTCGCCGACAAGGTCCACCGGCCGCCGTCGGAGCTCTTCGCCGACCACGTGTACGGCTGCTTCTTCGACGACGCGTTCGGGCTGAAGAACCTCGACGCGATCGGTGTCGGCAACGTCCTCTACGAGACCGACTATCCGCACTCCGACTCGACCTGGCCGAAGTCCCGGGAGGTCGGCGAGTCCCAGATGGGCCACCTCGACGCCGACGTGGTCGACCGGATCGTCCGGCGCAACGCGATCGAACTGCTGGGCCTGACGCCGGACGGCCTCTGGGCGGGCTGAATCCCGGCCGTCCGCGGCCGGCCCGGACACCGGCCGCCGCCGAAACCCGCCGACCCCTTGTCTGACGGTTCGTCAGCTACGACTATGGCAGCGGCACTCAAGAAGTGACGGACCGTCAGATAAGAGGTGTGTGCCCATGCAGGTACTGCCCGAAGGGCGGCTGGCCTACGGGATGCAGCTCCCGGTCCAGTCGCAGAGCACGATCTACGCGGAGCCGTGGGAGGCGGACGCGGGCCCCGACGACCTCGTCGAGATCGCCCGCGCCGCCGACCGCGCCGGTTTCGCCTACGTCGCGAGCTGCGACCACGTCGCCATCCCGCGCCGGCTCGCGGGCGCGATGAGCACCGTCTGGTACGACCCGGTCGCCACGCTCGCCTTCCTCGCGGGGGTGACCGAGCGCGTGCGGCTGCTCAGCCATGTGGCGATCGTCGGGCTCCGGCATCCGCTCGTCACGGCCAAGCAGTACGCGACCCTCGACCATCTGTCGGGCGGCCGTCTGGTCCTCGGGGTGGGCGCCGGGCACGTGGAGGAGGAGTTCGCGGCGGTCGGGGCCGACTTCGAGCGCCGGGGTGCCGTCCTCGACGAGACGATCGACGCGCTGCGCGCCGCGCTCGGGCCGGACGAGTTCCCCGTCCACCACGGCAAGACGTACGACTTCGAAGGGCTCGGGCAACGGCCCAGGCCCGCCCAGGAGCGGGTGCCCGTGTGGGTGGGCGGGTCGTCGCCCGCCGCGGTGCGCCGGGCCGCGCTGCGCGGTGACGGCTGGCTGCCGCAGGGCGATCCGCGCGACCGGCTGCCGGGACAGATCGCCCGGATCGGGAACCTGCGCGCCGAGGCCGGGATCGAGGAACCGCTGACGATCGGCGCGATCACCGAGCCGCTGTACGTCGGCGCGCCCGGCTGGGAGGTCGGGCGGCGCACGCTGAGCGGGGCGCCCGAGGCGCTGGCCGAGTCGCTGCGGGCGTACCGCGCGATGGGCGTGCACCAGATACAGGTGCGGTTCCGCAGCCGGAGCCGCGGTGAACTCCTCGACCAGATCACGGCGTTCGGCGCGGACGTCGCGCCCCACCTCAGCTAGGGAGTCAGGGCATGGGAAAGCTGGACGGGCGGGTCGTCCTCATCACAGGTGCGGCGCGCGGGCAGGGCGAGCAGGAGGCGCGGCTCTTCGTGGCGGAGGGCGCGCGGGTGGTCGTCGCGGACGTGCTCGACGACCAGGGGGAGGCGCTCGCCAAGGAGATCGGCGCGCACTACGTCCATCTGGACGTGAGCCAGGAGGACGACTGGACGGCGGCGGTCGCCTCGGCGAAGGCCGCGTACGGGCGGATCGACGGGCTGGTCAACAACGCCGGCATCCTGCGCTTCAACGAACTGGTCGACACCCCGCTGGCCGAGTTCATGCAGATCGTGCAGGTCAACCAGGTCGGGGTGTTCCTCGGGATCAAGACCCTCGCGCCCGAGCTCGCGGCCGCGGGCGGCGGCACGATCGTGAACACGGCCTCGTACACGGGGCTCACGGGCATGGCGTACGTGGGCGCCTACGCGGCGACCAAGCACGCCATCGTCGGCCTCACGCGGGTGGCGGCGCTCGAACTCGCGGCCAGGAAGATCCGGGTCAACGCCGTGTGCCCGGGGGCCGTCGACACGGCGATGAGCAACCCGGCGCAGCTCGACCCGGGCGCGAACACCGAGGAGGCCTCGGAGGCGCTCGACGAGCTGTACCGGAAGCTGGTGCCGCTCGGCCGGATCGGACGCCCGGAGGAGGTGGCCCGGCTGGCCCTGTTCCTGACCGGTGAGGACTCCTCGTACATCACCGGGCAGCCCTTCGTGATCGACGGCGGCTGGCTCGCGGGCGTGAGTGTTCTCTGACGCCGTATCAGCTATTGACGGTCCATGCGTGCGGTGGAACAGTCGGCTCAAAGAATCTGACGGTACGTCAGATAACTGGATGGGGACGGTGAACCTCCTTGGAATTCGGGCTCTTTGTACAGGGATACGTGGGCAAGCGGGCCGAGACCGATCCGCTCGCGGAGCACAAGGCGCTGATGGAGGAGACCGAGTACGTCATCCAGGCGGACACGTCCGGCTTCAAGTACGCCTGGGCGTCCGAGCACCACTTCCTGGAGGAGTACTCGCACCTCTCGGCCAATGACGTCTACCTCGGCTATCTGGCGCACGCCACCGACCGCATCCACCTCGGCTCCGGCATCTTCAACCCGCTCGCCCAGGTCAACCACCCGGTGAAGGTCGCCGAGAAGGTCGCCATGCTCGACCATCTCACCGAGAACCGCTTCGAGTTCGGGTCCGGGCGCGGCGCCGGCTCGCACGAGATCCTCGGCTTCCTCCCCGGCATCACCGACATGAACTACACGAAGGAGATCTGGGAGGAGACCATCGCCGAGTTCCCGAAGATGTGGCTCCAGGACGAGTACGTCGGGTTCCAGGGCAAGCACTGGTCGCTCCCGCCGCGCAAGATCCTGCCCAAGCCGTACGGGAAGTCGCACCCCGCGATGTGGTACGCCGCCGGGTCGCCGCCCTCGTACTCCATGGCCGCCCGCAAGGGGCTCGGCGTGCTCGGCTTCAGCGTGCAGAAGGTCTCCGACATGGAGTGGGTCCTGGAGCAGTACAAGACCGCCGTCGTGAACGCCGAACCCATCGGGGACTTCGTCAACGACAACGTGATGGTCACCACCACGGCCATCTGCGCGCCCACCCACGACGAGGCGATCCGGATCGCGGTCGGCGGCGGGCTGCACTACCTGCCCTCCCTCGTCTTCCGCTACCACGACACCTTCCCGCGCCCCGAGGGCTTCCCCGTCTGGCCCGAGACGCTTCCCGAGTACAACGCGGAGTTCGTCGAACTCCTCATCGAGGAAGAGCTGTTGATCTGCGGGGACCCCGGCGAGGTGCTCACCCAGTGCAAGCGCTGGGAGCAGGCCGGTGCCGACCAGCTCAGCTTCGGACTGCCCGTCGGGGTCCCCAAGGAGGAGACGCTGCAGACGATCCGGCTGATCGGCGAGCACGTCATTCCGAAGATCGACACGGACCCGGTGCACCGCACGACCCGGTTCCGCCAAGCCGTCTAGGGGGTACTTCCGCGATGCTCGACCACCTGATCAAGGGCGCGACCGTCGTGGACGGGACGGGCGCGCCCGCGTACACCGCGGACGTGGGGATACGGGACGGCCGCATCGCCGTGATCGGCACGGTCACCGAGCCGTCCCGGACGAGCGAGGACGCGCACGGACTCGTCCTCGCCCCCGGCTTCGTGGACCCGCACACGCACTACGACGCCCAGCTCTTCTGGGACCCGTACGCGACCCCGTCCCTCAACCACGGGGTCACCACGGTCGCGGGCGGCAACTGCGGGTTCACCCTCGCGCCGCTGCACCCCGACCGCCCCGAGGACGCCGACTACACCCGCCGCATGCTGTCCAAGGTCGAGGGCATGTCGCTGGTCGCCCTGGAGGAGGGCGCGCCCTGGACCTGGCACGGCTTCGGCGAGTACCTCGACGCCCTGGAGGGACGGATCGCCGTCAACGCGGGCTTCATGGTGGGGCACTGCGCGCTGCGGCGGTACGTGATGGGCCCCGACGCGGTGGGCGGACAGCCCACGCCCGAACAACTCGCGGACATGCTGCGGCTGTTCCACGAGGCCATGGACGCCGGAGCCTGGGGCCTGTCCACCACCCAGTCCTCCACCCACTCCGACGGCGACGGCCGCCCGGTCGCCTCCCGGCACGCCGGGCCGGCCGAACTGCTGGCCCTCGCAGAGGCCGTGGGGGAGCACGAGGGCACCCAGATCGAGGCGATCGTGGCCGGCTGCCTGGACCAGTTCAGCGACGCCGAGATCGATCTGTTCGTGGAGATGAGCGCGGTGGCCGGCCGCCCGCTCAACTGGAACGTCCTGACCATCGACGCCGCCGTGCCCGAGCGCGTCCCGCGCCAGCTGGAGGCGAGCGAGCGCGCCCGCAAGTCCGGCGGCCGGGTCGTCGCGCTCACCATGCCGATCCTCACCCCGATGAACATGTCGCTCGGCACCTTCTGCGCGCTGAACCTGATCCCCGGCTGGGGCCCGATTCTCGGCCTGCCCGTCCCGGAGCGCATCGCGAAGCTCGGCGACCCGGAGGTCCGCGCCGAGATGCTGCGCCGCGCGGACAGCAAGGAGGCGGGCGTCTTCCGGCGGCTCGCCGACTTCGGCCGGTACGTCATCGGCGACACCTACAGCGCGGCGAACGAGGGCCTGACCGGGCGCGTGGTGCGGGACATCGCCGCCGAGCGCGGCCAGGAGCCCTTCGCGTGCCTGGTGGAGATCTGCGCGGCCGACGAGCTGCGGACGGTCCTGTGGCCCATGCCCACCGACAACGACCCGGACTCCTGGGCGCTGCGCGCCGAGACCTGGCAGCACCAGGACGTCCTGCTCGGCGGCTCCGACGCGGGCGCCCATCTGGACCGCATGTGCGGAGCCCCGTACACCACCCGGTTCCTCGGCGACTGTCTGCGCGGTCGCGGGCTCGCGTCCCTGGAGCAGGCGGTGAAGATGCTGACGGACGATCCGGCGCGGCTCTTCGGGCTGCGCGACCGCGGGCGCGTCGAGGTCGGGTTCCACGCCGACCTGGTGCTGTTCGACCCGGAGCGGATCGACGCGGGCAAGGCCACCCTGGTGCACGACCTGCCGGGTGACAGTCCCCGGCTCGACTCGCGGGCGATCGGGGTGAAGGCCGTGTGGGTCAACGGCGTCGAGTCGATCCGGGAGGACGTGGTGACGGGCGCCGTGCCGGGCAAGGTGCTGCGGTCGGGCCGCGACACCCGGACGGTGAGCACCCGGTGACGGGCGGGGCCGGGAAGGAACCCGGGGCCGCCGAGCAGCGCTTGTTCATCGGCGGATCGTGGGTGGCGCCCGACAACGGGTTCTACGAGGTGATCGACCCGGCGACCGAGGGTGTCGTCGGACGGGCCCCCGAGGCCTCGCGGAACCAGGTGCACGCGGCCGCCGCAGCGGCCCGTGAGGCGTTCGGGGCGTGGTCGCGCACGCCCGCCGAGGAGCGGGCCGCCGTCCTCGCCCGCGCGGCGGACGTCATCCAGCGCAACTTCGTGCCCTACGCCGAGCTCGCGCAGGCGGAGAGCGGCGCCACCACCGGGACGGCGCGCGGGATGCAGGTGGGGGTCGGGGTGGCCCGATTCCGGCGCTACGCGCGGCCCGAACCGGTCGAGCAGCCGCTGCCGCCGCAGATCAACGAGGCGGGGCCGTTCGGCGGGGCGGCCGTGATGGGCGCGCTCGCCGTGCGCCAGCCGGTCGGCGTGGTCACCTGCATCACCTCGTACAACAATCCGTGGGCCAACCCGGCGGGCAAGATCGCCCCCGCCCTCGCGATGGGCAACACCGTGCTGGTGAAGCCGGCCCCGCAGGACCCGCTCTCCGTGTACCGGATGGCCGAGGCACTGGAGGCGGCGGGCGTGCCGCCGGGCGTGGTGAACGTGGTCAGCGGTTCGACGGCGGAGTCCGGCGAGGCGGCGGTCGACTCCCCGGACGTCGACATGGTCAGTTTCACCGGCTCGACGGCGGTCGGGCAGCGGATCGCCGAGGTGTGCGGGCGCGGCATGAAGCGCCAGCTGATGGAACTGGGCGGCAAGGGTGCGGCGATCGTGTTCGACGACGCGGATCTGGGTTCGGCGGTGTCGGGCATCGGCACGACCTTCTCCTTCTACAGCGGGCAGATCTGCACGGCGCCGACCCGGGTGCTGGTCCAGCGGGGTGTGCACGACCTGCTGGTGCAGCAACTGGCCGCCTACGCGGGGCACTTGAAAGTGGGCGATCCGCGGGAGCAGGGCACGGTGGTCGGTCCGGTCGTCTCGGCGGCCCACCGCGACCGGGTCGAGTCGTATGTCGAACTCGGGCGCAAGGAAGGCGCGCGGGTGGTGGCGGGCGGTGAACGGCCCTCCCTGCCCATCGGGTTCTATGTCGCGCCCACGCTTCTCGCCGACTGCACACCGGACATGCGGGTCGTCAGGGAGGAGATCTTCGGCCCGGTCGTCGTCGTCCTGCCCTTCGACGACGAGGAGGAGGCGATCGCCCTCGCCAACGACTCCGACTACGGCCTGATCGACTACGTCTGGTCCGGGGACGTGGCCCGCGCCTTCCGCGTCGCCCGCCGGCTGCGCGCGGGCGGCGTCGGCGTCAACACCGTCGGCCGCAACATGGAGGCGCCCTTCGGCGGCTTCAAGAAGAGCGGCGTCGGACGGGACGTGGGGTCGTACGCCCTGCACGCGTACAGCGAGACACAGGCGATCGTCTGGCCGGGGTGAAGCCCGCGGTGCGGGACGGACGCGGCCGGGCCAGGTGCTCCGGCCGTGTCTTTTCCGGCGCGAGTGTCTGGCCCTTCCGGCGGGCGTGCCTGGCCCTTCCGGCGCGAGTGCCTGGCCCTGGGCTCGGGCGCGCTCCTTTCCGGTGGGCGTAGCGGTGTTACGGGGTGGGGTGCCGCGCCGCGTAGCGTTGCTATCGATTCGATGTTAGCGTTGCTCCTATCGGGAAGCGGACCCCGCTGCCCCGGCCGAGACAAGGAGCAACGCCATGAGTGAGCAGCCGAGCACCTCCCCGCGCGTCGCGATCGTCACCGGCGGATCCCGGGGCATCGGCCGCGAGAGTGCCGAGCGGCTGGCCGGTGAGGGATACGCCGTCGTCGTGAACTACGCGGGCAACGCCGCCGAGGCCGACAAGGCGGTCGCGGCGATCGGCGAGGCGGGCGGGCAGGCCGTCGCCTTCCGGGCCGACGTCGCCGAGGAGGCGGAGGTCGCCGCCCTCTTCGACCTGGCCGAGAAGACCTTCGGCCGCGTCGACGTCGTCGTCCACGCGGCCGGTGTCATGACCCTGGCCCCGCTCGTCGACCTCGACCTCGACGCCCTGGACCGGATGCACCGCACCAACATCCGCGGCACCTTCGTCGTCGACCAGCAGGCCGCACGACGGCTGCGCGGGGGCGGCGCGATCATCAACTTCTCCAGCTCCGTGCTGGCCCTCGCCATCCCCGGCTACACCGCCTACGCCGCCACCAAGGGCGCCGTCGAGGCCATGACCCTGATCCTCGCCCGCGAGCTGCGCGGCCGGGACATCACCGTCAACGCCGTGGCCCCCGGCCCGACCGCCACCGCCCTCTTCCTGGACGGCAAGGACGAGGAGACCATCGCGCGGATGGCGTCCCAGCCGCCCCTGGAGCGCCTCGGCACCCCCGAGGACATCGCTTCCGTCGTCGCCTTCCTCGCGGGCCCCGGGGGCCGCTGGGTCAACGGCCAGGTCCTGCGCGCCAACGGCGGCATCGTCTGACCCCGTCCGTTCCCCCGCCACCCGACGACGTCAGGAACTCCGTGTCGAGCGACCGTACGAACCCAGGCGAGGCCACCCCCGTCGCCCCCGTCGCCGGAAACCCCGTCACCGACGCCCCCGTGGGGACCAAGGCGCGCATCCTCGCCGTGGCCGCCGAGCTGGTCGCGCGGTCCCCGGACGGGGACGTCTCGACCCGGGCCGTGTGCGAGGCCGCCGGAGTCGGCGCCCCGGCGCTCTACCGCCACTTCGGTGACAAGGAAGGCCTCCTGTCGGCCGTCGTCGACCACGGCTGGGAGCGGTACCTGGCGGCCAAGCGGGAACGCCACCCCGGCACGGACCCGGTACAGGACCTGCGCGACGGCTGGGACGGCCACACCGAGTTCGCCCTGCGGAACCCGAACCTCTACCGCCTGATGCACTCCCCGGCGATGCGCACCCCGCCCGCCGCGGCGCTGGAGGCCCACCGGATCCTCACCGGCGACCTGCGCCGCGCCGCCGAGCGGGGCACGCTGCGGCTCGCCCCCGAACTCGCCGCGCAGATGATCATGTCCGCCAACGTCGGCGTCTGTCTGATGCTGGTCTCCCGCCCGGCGACCTTCACGGACGAGACCCTGTCCCGCCGGGTACGGGACGCGGTGCACGCCGTGGTCTTCACCCCGGACGTGACCACCCCCGGAGCGCGGCCGGCCACTCCCGACACCCCCGGCGTCCCGGCCACCGCGACCCGCCTCGGCGCACAGCTCCGGCAGAACCCGAGCCCCGCCTTCACCCCCGCCGAGACGGCCCTGTTCGCCGAGTGGCTGGACCGCCTGTCCAACACGGGCTGAGGTCCGGTCGGGGCCTGTCACCTCGTCACTTCGACATGATGAAGTCCAGGGCGTAGCCGGAAGCGGTCGTCCAGTAGGTGACACGCTGAAAGTCGTTGGCGTACAACGTGTCGACGGGCATGGGGACATCGATCGGCTTGCCCGCGCTGCTGCCGGGCTTGGCACCCTGGAGGCTGAGGGTGATGCTCTTCGCCTCGTACTCGTCCATGGGGCCGCTGACGAGCAGAGCGGCATATCCCTCCTGACCCGGAGCGAGGGTGACGGGTACCCCCGGGGTCGCGTCGCTCTCCTTGATCACGGGCGCCGTGGTCCGACCGTCACCGAGCCGCACGAGGGGATAGCGGTAGAGGTTGCACTTCTTTGTGCCGGCGTTCTGGACGGTGAGGACGAGGTGCCTGGCGTCCCGCTCCTTCACCGCGGACACCCCGAGCTCCTTCTGGGAGCACGCGGCGATCGTCGCCTTGCCGCCACCGCCGGTGCTGCCACCACCGCCCGAGGTGCCGCCACTGCTGCCGGTGGCACCGCTGCTCGTGCCGCCCGTGCCGCCGGCGCTGCTCGTGCCCCCACCGCTGCCGGGGCTGCTGGCTCCGCTCCCCGGGCTGCTGGCACTGCTCCCGGCCTTGTCGCCGCCCGTGTTGCCCGAAACGCCGCCCGGCTTCGCCGAAGCCGTCGCGCTCGGCTGTGCCGAGGACGTGGAGCTGTCCGAACCTTCGGCCGCGCCCGGCTCGCACGCCGTGGTCGCGAGCAGTGCCGCGGCCGCCACGGCCCCGAGGGCGTAGGACTTCCAGTTCCCCGGGCTCTTGTGGTTCCTGCGGGCAGGCGTGTTCATGGTGTCCCCGTTCCTTTTCCGATCCGTATGGAGGTCGCATGCGCCGGCGGCCGGGCACCCACTCGGGGAATCCGCCCTGGGCATCCGCCCGTCCTGGGTGCATGAGGACATGGGTGTCCCCCGTGGACGGGCGGGCCGGGGTGTCGGCGCTGCCGAGCGGACGACGTGCCCAGCCGGTGCGACAGCCACAGCATGGGATTCCTCGTGGGCCTGGGACAACAGCCGCCCGCCAACCTGGGACGGTGGAACCATCCCACCCCCGATGACCTGCAAAAACGCAGAAGCCTGGGATGCCTGCCGGGACGCCCGCCCGGCCGCCCCTCACCCGCGCAGGTCCACCCGCACCGTCAGCGGCCGCGTACCGAACAGCCGTACCGCCGTGCTGTCGCCCCGGGGCAGGGTGTGCAGCCGGGCCACCTGGGACCCGGCGAACGCCCATGTCGGCATTTCGGGTCCCTTCACAAGGGTGCTGTGGGCGGAGTGCCGGGGCGGAGTGGGCGCCCGGTGACCAGGCCGGCGTCGACTCTGTCACGCCCCCAGGAAGACCGGGTTCGTGAACGCCGCCAGCGCCCCCGGAACCGGCCCCGCCGCCGTCTCGTGGCGGAGCTCAGCGCGCACGTACGCCGCGTACGCAGCCGTCGTACGCCATTCGACCGTGCCGGAGCCCGCGACCGGGAGCGGGGCGCTGGTGAACAGCACGCCCTGGTCGGTGACGAAGCGGACGGTGCAGCGCGGGGCGCCGGTGGCCTCCAGGCGGACGGTCACCGGGGTGTCCGGATCGACCCTCAAGCGCTCCCCGATCCCCGCGTGTTGGCCCCTGCCGCCGGACGCAGTGAAGGCGAGGGAGACCAGCTTCGACTCGGCCACGTAGGAGCGGCCCGCGCGGATGCCCTCCTGGACGGCCTCGCGGGTCAGGTCGTCGGCCAGGACGACCGTCTGGGGACTGCCGACCGGGTCGTGGTCGCGGTGGGCGTCGCTGTTGCCCATCGCCGGGAGCCAGTCGTGGCCCCCGCGCACGGAGGCGACCAGCATGCTGTCCCAGTCGGCGAGGGCGACCTCGTCGTCGGGGGTGTACGGGCCGTTCCACACCTCGACCGCGTCCGCCTCCCCGAAGCCGAACTTCCAGCCGCAGCCGACGCAGGTGGCGTGCGGATGCGCGGGCACCACGAGCCCGCCGGCGTCGCGGATACGGCGCGCGAACCGGCCGAACCGGTTGTCGCGGGCCCGGTAGCGCCAGTCGACGAAGGTGCCGGGGTCCGTGCCGAGCGCCAGCACGTGCCCGTTGCGCGTGGTGACCTCCTCACCGAGCATGATCAGCAGATCGTCCCCCGCCTGGTCGGCCCAGTGCGGGTGCGAGGAATGCGTGTTGTGGTCCGAGGAGTTGATGAAGTCCAGGCCCGCCGCCCGCGCCAGCGCCGCGATCTCGGCGGGGGTGCGGCGGCCGTCCGAGTACCAGGAGTGCAGATGGCAGTCGCCCCGGTACCAGGCGCGGCCGCGGCCCCTGGCGCGCGAGGGCGGGTACACCGGCTCCGGGGTCGCGGCCCCCTTGCCGTACGTCAGCGTGATGATGACCTCGTACGCCAGTCCCTGCGGCGCCACCGTGTACGGGCCGAGCGCGATGTGCCAGGTGCCGGGGCGGACCGGGCCGGGGATGTACCCGGGGGTCGCGTCGTCGGAGCGGATGAAGAACTCCGTGCGCGCGCCGCCCGACCAGCCCCGGAAGCCCCGGCCGCCCAGCTCCGTGCCGTGCTCGTCGAAGATGCCGATGTCCAGGGCGTTGCCCGTGGTCCCGGCCGGGACGGACGGCCTCTCGTAGGTGTAGGAGACCTTGATCTCCGCGACCCCGTCCGGCACCTCGACCGGGAGATACACGAAGTCGGGGGAGCCGGTGGGGAGGGTGCCGCGCACCGTCCTCGTCTCCTGGTTGTCCGCCGCTTCCGCGTCCGCACCGCTGGGGAAGGTCACGCTTCCCAACGTAAGCGCCGCCGCCGCTCCCGTCACGAACAGCGCGCGTCTGCCGATGCCGTGGTCGTCCTCGCACATGCTGCTGCTCCCAGGGTGTCCGGCGTGACAGTGACATGGGTGATGCGACGTGCCACGGACCACCTTGGGAGCACGCGGTGAACGGTGGGGCACGGCACGGGAATCGGCGGCTTTCGGGGAGACCGACAGATGCCGCGCGGCCCGAATGGGGTCAGGCCCGGCGATACCCGATCACCTCGACCGTATGCTCGAAGGATGACGACCTCCGCAACGGGCGCGACTCCCGGATCCGGGCCGACGGCGAACTCCATGCGGCGTGCACTCAAGCGCGCCCGGGACGGCGTCGCGCTCGATGTGGCCGAGGCGGCGGTGCTGCTCCAGGCCCGCGGCGCGGACCTCGACGACCTGACCGCCTCCGCCGCCCGGGTGCGGGACGCGGGCCTGGAAGCGGCCGGCCGCACCGGTGTCATCACGTATTCCAAGAGCGTCTTCATCCCGCTGACCCGGCTGTGCCGGGACAAGTGCCACTACTGCACCTTCGTCACCGTCCCCGGAAAGCTGCGCCGGGCCGGCCACGGGATGTTCATGTCCCCGGACGAGGTCCTGGACATCGCCCGCCGGGGCGCCGAACTCGGCTGCAAGGAAGCCCTGATCACCCTCGGCGACAAGCCGGAGGACCGCTGGCCCGAGGCCCGCGAGTGGCTGGACGCGCACGGCTACGACGACACGATCGCGTACGTACGGGCCATCTCGATCCGCATCCTGGAGGAGACGGGCCTGCTGCCGCACCTCAACCCGGGGGTGATGTCGTGGACCGACTTCCAGCGGCTGAAGCCGGTCGCCCCGTCGATGGGCATGATGCTGGAGACGACCGCGACCCGGCTGTGGTCCGAGCCCGGCGGCCCGCACCACGGCTCCCCGGACAAGGAGCCCGCCGTCCGGCTGCGGGTCCTGGAGGACGCGGGCCGCTCCTCCGTCCCGTTCACCAGCGGGCTCCTCATCGGCATCGGCGAGACGTACGAGGAGCGCGCCGACTCCCTGTTCGCGCTGCGCCGGATCTCCCGGGCCTACCACGGCATCCAGGAACTGATCATCCAGAACTTCCGCGCCAAGCCGGACACCGCGATGCGCGGGATGCCGGACGCGGAGCTGGACGAGCTGGTCGCCACCGTCGCCGTCGCCCGGCACATCATGGGCCCGGCCGCCTGTCTCCAGGCCCCGCCCAACCTGGTCGACAGCGAGTACGGGCGGCTCATCGGGGCAGGCATCGACGACTGGGGCGGGGTCTCGCCCCTGACCATCGACCACGTCAATCCCGAGCGCCCCTGGCCGCAGATCGAGCTGCTGCGCGAGCAGTCGGCCGAGGCGGGCTTCGAACTCCGCGAACGCCTGTGTGTCTACCCGGAGTTCGTGCAGCGCGGCGAGCCCTGGCTGGACCCGCGTCTGCTGCCGCACGTACGGGCGCTGGCGGACCCGGAGACCGGCCTCGCGGTGCCGGACGCGGTGGTCGAGGGCCACCCCTGGCAGGAGCCCGAGGAGGCCTTCACCTCCTCGGGGCGCACCGACCTGCACCACACCATCGACACCGAGGGCCGCACCGGCGACCGCCGCGACGACTTCGACGCGGTGTACGGCGACTGGGAGGCGCTGCGGGAGGCCGCGGCCCCCGGCATGGTGCCGTCCCGGATCGACACGGACGTACGGGCCGCGCTCGCGACCGCCGCCGACGACCCGACGAGGCTGACCGACGACGAGGCCCTCGCGCTGCTGCACGCCGACGGACCGGCGCTGGACGTGCTGTGCCGGATCGCCGACGACGTGCGCAAGGCGGCGGTCGGCGACGACGTCACGTACATCGTCACCCGCAACATCAACTTCACCAACGTCTGTTACACCGGCTGCCGTTTCTGCGCCTTCGCCCAGCGCCGCACGGACGCAGACGCGTACACGCTCTCCCTGGACCAGGTCGCGGACCGCGCCGCCCAGGCCTGGGACCTCGGCGCCGTCGAGGTGTGCATGCAGGGCGGCATCCACCCGGACCTGCCCGGCACGGCGTACTTCGACATCGCGAAGGCGGTGAAGGAACGCGTCCCCGGCATGCACGTCCACGCCTTCTCCCCGATGGAGGTGGTGAACGGCGCGACCCGCACCGGCCTGTCGATCCGCGAGTGGCTGACGGCGGCCAAGGAAGCGGGCCTGGACACCATCCCCGGCACGGCCGCGGAGATCCTGGACGACGAGGTCCGCTGGGTCCTGACGAAGGGCAAACTGCCCGCGGCGACCTGGATCGAGGTGGTCACCACGGCCCACGAACTCGGCATCCGCTCCTCCTCCACCATGATGTACGGCCATGTCGACCAGCCCCGGCACTGGCTCGGCCACTTCCGCACGCTCGCCCGCATCCAGCAGCAGACCGGCGGCTTCACGGAGTTCGTGACCCTCCCGTTCATCCACACCAACGCCCCCGTCTACCTGGCCGGCATCGCCCGCCCCGGCCCGACGACCCGCGACAACCGCGCGGTCATGGCAATGGCCCGCCTCCTGCTGCACCCGCACATCCCCAACATCCAGACCAGCTGGGTCAAGCTGGGCACCGAGGGTGCGGCCGAGATGCTCCGCTCCGGCGCCAACGACCTGGGCGGCACTCTGATGGAGGAGACCATCTCCCGTATGGCGGGCTCCAGTTACGGCTCCTACAAGTCGGTCAAGGACCTGATCGCGGTCGCCGAGGCCGCGGGCCGCCCGGCCAGACCCCGCACCACCGTGTACGGCGAGGTCCCCGAGGAACGCCAGAGGGCCGCGGCCGCCTCCGACGGTCACCTGCCGGAACTGCTCCCGGTGCTGGACTGAGGGAAGAGCGGTTGGGGGGCGGCCGGAAACTGGTTCCGGCCGTCCGTCCACCGGTGTCACCGCCGTTCATTCCGGGGTGAGTTGCGTCAGACTGGAGGACGGAACCGGGCGGGCCGGGCGCACCGGGTGTGCCTAGGCGGAGGAGGCGGGCGAATGGTGCGGGCGCGGCCGTCGATGCAGGAGCTGATCGAGGGGCGGCGGCGGCACGGGTTCGTCGGGCGCGGGGCCGAACGGGCCACGTTCCGCGCCAACTTCGACCTGCCACCCGAGGACGAGCGGCACCGGTTCCTGTTCCATGTGCACGGCAACGCGGGCGTCGGCAAGACGTTCCTGGTCCGCGAGATGGAACAACTGGCGCGTGAGCGCGGCGCGCTGACGGCCTACGTCGACGAGAGCGTCGGCAGTTTGCCCGAGGCCATGGCGGCGCTGAGCCGTCGGTTCGCCGCGCAGGGGCACCGGTTCAAGGAACTGGACCGCCTGCTGACGGCGTACCACGAGCGGCGGCACGAGGCGGAGGCCGCCGCCCTCGCCCCGCAGGAGCCCGAGCGGCCCGGCCCTTCGGCGGGCAGCCTGACGGTGGCGCGGGCCGGACTGGTGGGGCTGGGGATGGTGCCCGGGGTCGGCGCCCTCGCCGGGGTCCTCGACCCCGCCCAACTGGCGCAGGGCGCCGACTGGTTGCGGGCCGGACTCAGTGCCCGCCTCCGCAACCAGGAGGACGTGCGGCTGGTCCTGTCGCCGCACGCCGTGCTCACCCCGGTCCTCGTCGCGGAGCTCGCCGAGGTGGCGTCGGCCGTACCGTGGATCGTCCTGTTCTTCGACACCTACGAGCGGACGGGACCGTTCCTCGACGCCTGGCTCCACGCGGTGATGGCGACCCGGGAGCACGGCCTGCTGCCCGCCACGGTCGTCGTGGTGACCGCGGGGCAGCGCCCCTTCGACACCTCCCGCTGGGGCGGCTTCACCGACTTCGTCACCGACCTGCCCCTCGGTCCCTTCACGGAGACCGAGGCGCGGGGCCTCCTCGCGGACAAGGGGGTCGTGGCGGAGCCCGTGGTCGTGGAGGTGCTGCGCCTCACCGGCGGACTGCCCCTGCTGGTCTCGACGCTGGCCGAGCAGCGCCCCGCCGACCCCGAGGACATCGGCGACCCCTCGGCCACCGCCGTCGAACGCTTCCTGAAGTGGGAACCGGACCCGGTCCGCCGGGCGGTGGCCCTCGCGTGCGCCCTTCCCCGGAGCCTCGACCTGGATGTGTTCCGGGCGGCCGTGGAGTGCGCCGACGAGGACGCCGACGCGCTGTTCGGCTGGCTGCGCGGGCTGCCGTTCGTCGACGGCCGCGGTGACCGGGTCCGGTACCACGGCCTGGTCCGCGAGCCGATGCTCCGGTTGCAGCGGCGCCATTCCCCGCGCGGCTGGACCGAGCGCCACGAGAGGCTCGCGGAGGTCTTCGGCCGCTGGCGCGGCGAGGCGGGGAGCGGCCTGTTCGCCCCCGACGAGGTGTGGAAGCACGAGCCGTGGCGCCGGCTGCTGCTGGAGGAGTCGTACCACCGGCTGTGCGCCAGGCCGCTCGCCGCGCTGGGTGACGCGCTGCGCAACGTGGTCGAGGCGTGCCGCGCCGACCAGGTGGCCGGGCGCAACTGGGCCAGAATGCTCCAGGAGGCCGGAGACGCGGCGGGCGACCCTGCCCTGCGCGAACTGGGCCGGGGACTGACCGAGGCCCTCGCGGACGACGAGGACGGGGTGTCCAGGGCGATGGATCTGCTGCTGGCCCGCCCCGCGCTGCACGGCCCCGGCCGGGCCCTGGCGCACGGGGTGCGGGCCAGGGAGCTGCGCACCGGCGGGGAGTACGAGCGGGCCCTGGCCGAGTACGACCGGGCGGTCGAGATCGATCCGGACGAGGCGCGGGCGCACTACGGCCGTGGCTTCACCCACCAGCTGCTGGGTGACTTCACCGCGGCGCTGGCCGCTTTCGACCGCGCGGACGAGCTGCGGCCGGACACGGGGTGGATCATCGCGGAGCGGGCGGAGACGCACCGCCTGGCGGGCCGTTTCGAGGAAGCGGTGGCCGACTTCGACCGGGCCGTCGCCCTCGACCCGACGGACGCCGACTCGCTCGCCTCCCGAGCGGTGTGCCGGCACGCCCTCGACCGGTTCGAGGCGGCGGGCGCCGACTTCGACCGCGCGCTGGGCATCGACGAGCACCACCTCTGGACGCTCGTCCGCAGGGCCCGGCTGCGCCGTGACACCGGCGAGTGGGACAAGGCCTTCGCCGATCTGGACCGGGCGGCCCGCCTGGAGCCGGACTCCGCCTGGGTCGCGTCGGAACGGGGCGACGCCTACCGGCTCGCGGGCCGCTTCGAGGAGGCCGTCGCCGAACTCGGCCGGGCCATCGAACTCAAGGCCGACTACGCCTCGGCCCTGGCGAGCCGCGGGGTGTCGCACCACGGGCTGGGCGACAGCGCGCGGGCGCTGGCCGATCTCGAACGTGCCGTCGCGCTGGAGCCGGACTACTCCTGGGCCCTGGTGATGCGGGCCCGGGTGAGGTGGCGGCTGGAGGACCTGTCCGGCGCGCACGAGGATCTGCGGCGCGCGCTCGCGGCGAGTCCGGAGGCCGACTGGATCGAGGTCGAGCTGGGCAACGCCCTCCGGATCGAGGAAAGGCACCAGGAGGCGATCACCGTCTTCCGGCGCGTGCTGGACCGGGATCCCGGCAACGCCTCGGCGCTCGGCTGCCTGGGGGCGACCTACCGCGACCTGAAGGACTACGCGACGGCGCTGACCTGGCTGGACCGGGCCCTGGCGGCCGAATCGGACTACGCCTACGCGTACGACCAGCGAGCCCACGTGTTCCTGGCGACCGGGCGGACCGAGCGGGCTCTCGCCGACTGGGAACGGCTGATCGCCCTGGGCGGGACCGGAGACCGGGACCGGGACACGGCACGCTGCAAGATCGTGGAGACGCTGCTCCACTGCGGCCGGTGGGACGAGGCGATGGCCCGGCTGTCCGAGGCGGACCCGGCGCCGGGCCAGGACGACCCGCTCGACCTCGACCTCGACTACCTGCGCGTCGAGGTCTTCCGGCACACCGGGGAGTGGGCGCGGGCCCGGCACCTCTCGGAACGGCTCCGTGCCGAGGAACCGCTACCGGGCACGTTCCAGCTGGCGATGACCGAAGCGCGGTCCCGGGGCCGGGCGGCCGCGGAACCCTGGTGGCGTGAGCTGGAACGGCTCCTGGACACGGAGGAACCGGACGAGCTCACCCGTCTGTCGGGCCGGTGCATCATCGGCTGGGCCCTCGGGGACTGGGCCGACGCCGACCGGGGGCTGGCCGAGGTCCTGGCCACGGAACCCGACTGGGACGACCTGGCCGAGCTCGCGGACATCCTCACCGAACTCCTGCTCGGACCCGACACCGACCATGCGCGCCTCACCCCGCGCCTCACGACGGTCACAGCGGCCCGCGACGCGATCCGGGCGCGTTACACGGACTGACGGCGGGAGGGTCCGAAGTCTGCGCATTCTCCCGAACACTGCCCGTACCCGACCGCTTGGGGACACCAGGACCACATCCCCTTTATGGATCCGCAGCCTCAACCGACCGTTCCCGTTCGATTACAGTGCTTAGCTGTCGGATGTACGGACGGTGCCTCAGGAGGTCTCGGTGGGTGCGACAGCCGGTGCCGTCTGGGGCCGTGGTGAACAGCAGGACTTCCGCAGCCGGGTCCGCGGAACGCTGCTGGGCGCGGCCGTCGGTGACGCCCTGGGCGCGCCGCTCGACGGGCTCTCCCTGGAGGAGATCCGGTCGGCGCACGGCGCGGAGGGACTCCTCGACCTGGCCTCCGCGTACGGCCGGCGCGGCGCCGTCACGCACCTCACCCAGCTCGCCCTGTTCAGCGTCGACGGGCTGATCCGTGCCCAGGTGCGCCGCGACACCGGCGCCTGGCATCCGCCGTTCGACGTGCACCGCGCCTACCGCCGCTGGGCGGCCACCCAGAGCGACTGGGGGCCCGACGAACGCCGCAAGGACGACGGCTGGCTGGCCCGCGAGGAGTGGCTCTACGCCCGCCGCGACCCGGCCAGGGCCAATATCCTCGGCCTCGCCGACGAGATCATGGGCACGCTCGACGCGCCCAAGAACCCCGGTGAGCCGGGCCCCGAGGCCGCCGCCCGCTCCGCGCCCTTCGGGCTGCTCGTCGGCTGGGAGCCGCAGCTCGTGATGCAACTCGCCGTCGAGTGCGCCGCGCAGACGCACGGTCACCCCACGGCCTACCTGACGGCGGGCGCGTACGCCGTGATCGTGCACGCGCTCGCCCGCGGCGAGAACCTCGACGCGGCCGTGCAGCAGGCCCTCGCGCTGCTCGCGACCCGTCCCGGGCACCAGCGGGTCGCCGACGCGCTCCAGTACGCGCTGGGCGCCGTACGGCAGGGGATGCCCTCACCGGCGCGGGTCGAGGAGCTCGCCGCGGGCGGCACCGCCGAGGGGGCCCTCGCCGTCGCGGTGTACTGCGTGCTCGTCGGCGAGGACGTCCGGCACGGCCTGTGCCTCGCGGTGAACCACGGCGGGCCCTCCGCGGTGACCGGCGCCCTCACCGGCGGCCTGCTGGGCGCCCTGCACGGCGAGACGGCCCTCCCGCCGGCCTGGCTGGCCGAACTGGAGGGCCGTCCCACGGTGCTGGTGCTCGCGGACGACTTCGCGATGGAGATGACCCAGGGGCCCGCGCTGCACGGGCCCACCGGATCGTCCCCGGGCTGGCTCGCCCGCTACCCGCGGGCCTGAGCCGTCCCGGGGCGCACGCCCCGTGTGCCCCGGACCTTCCCCTTCCCGGACCTCTCGCTCCGTTCGTCCCGCTAGTCCTTCACCGGAGTGCCCACCACCCCGTCCGGCGCCCCCGCCGGGGCCGGGACCGCCGCGGCGGCCGAGCCGTCGTCGTCCGTGTTGATGATCTCGATGAGGGCGTCCCGCTCCGGGGTGTCCTCGGGCCTCAGGAAGCCGATGAGGATGTACAGGACGAGCGAGATGGCCATCGGCACGGAGACCTGGTACTCCAGCTTCACGTCCGTGCGCTGGGAGAAGTCCAGGTTGTAGTTGACGAAGAAGAAGGCGAGCAGACCGCAGGCCCAGCTGGTCAGCGCCGCCGTCGGGCCGGACTTACGGAACGGCCGCAGCAGACCCAGGATGAACGGGATCGCGATCGGTCCCATGAGCCCCGCCACCCACTTGATGACGACGGTGATGATGTCCTTGAACGTGGGGGAGTTGACCTGGGTGGCCACCGCCATGGAGAAGCCGAGGAAGGCGACGGTGGTGACGCGGCCCGCGATGAGCCCCGCACGGGTGTCCCAGGCGCGCGCGGCCTTGGAGAGCACCGGCGCCACGTCCCGGGTGAACACGGCCGCGATGGCGTTCGCGTCCGAGGAGCACATGGCCATCGTGTGCGAGAAGAACCCGACCACGACCAGGCCCAGCAGACCGTGCGGCAGCAGCTGCTCGGTCATCAGGCCGTACGCGTCCGAGCCGTCCGGCTTCTCCGCCGTGACGAGGAGGGGCGACAGCCACATCGGGATGAACAGGATGAGCGGCCACACGAACCACAGACCGGCGGAGAGGAAGGCGGACCGGGTGGCCTGCTTCGCGCTGCCCGTCGCCATGTAGCGCTGGGCCTGGTTCCACATGCCGCCGTTGTACTCGAACAGCTTGATGAACAGGTAGGCGATGAAGAACACCGTCATGTACGGGCCCGCGAACCCGTCCGCGTGACCGTGCAGCTTCGGCGAGTCCAGCGCCTTGGAGAGGCCGCCCTGGTCGGAGATCTTGTTCAGCGCGATGATCAGCATCGCCAGACCGGCCAGCAACTGGATGATGAACTGGCCGAGTTCGGTCAGCGCGTCGGCCCACAGCCCGCCGATCGTGCAGTACACGGCCGTGATGCCGCCGGTGATGATGATGCCCTGGGTGAGCGTGACGCCGGTGAAGACGCTGAGCAGGGTGGCGATGGCCGCCCACTTCGCGCCGACGTCCACGATCTTCAGCAGGATGCCGGACCACGCCAGCGCCTGCTGCGTCGGCACGTTGTAGCGGTCCTTGAGGTATTCGAGCGGTGAGGCGACGTGCAGCCGTGAGCGCAGCCGGTTGAGCCGGGGCGCGAAGGCCTTGGCGCCGATGGCGACGCCGATGGCGATGGGCAGTGCCCAGGTGACGTACGAGGTGATGCCGTAGGTGTACGCGATGCCGGCGTAACCGGTGAACATCACCGCGCTGTAGCCCGACATGTGGTGCGAGATGCCGGACAGCCACCACGGCATCTTGCCGCCCGCGGTGAAGAAGTCGCTGACATCTTCCACACGCTTGTGGGACCAGACACCGATCGCGGTCATGACACCGAAATACGCGACCAGGACGGCCCAGTCGAGACCGTTCATGTGCCCCCTCCAGGGGTCCGCCTTGTGAACCTGCAGATACCGGACGGCACTTCGCCAGTACGCATGGTGTCCCCCTGCTCGAGCGAACCCGAGGGCTTGGGGGAGGGCGGCGCCCCCGTGCGGGAGCGGGGACTTGGGGGATTGAACCGCTGGTTCGACCAGCCGGTCAAGACCTCACGCGGTCACAGATATGAACGCAGATCAGAAAGCAGAACGATTTTGCCTCTACTTTACCCGTCGGGCTGTTGTCGTGCTCGTGACGTGGAACACACGATGAGCGGGCACTTCGTCAGAACCACGGCACCACCCACAGCAGCACCACAGCAGCGATGACCGACCGACAGCCGTACGGGATGCGGGTCCCGTGCGCCTGGGAAAGGGGGCCGCGCCCACCGCACCGCCTAGCGCATGACTTCGCCCGCGTTCACGAGCAGCGACTGTCCCGTGATCGCCCGCGACCGGTCGGACGCCAGGAACACCGCGGCGTCCGCCACGTCCCCGTCCGTGGCCAGCTCGGGCAGGGCCATCCGTTCGGTCAGCCGCTTCAGCACGTCCGCCTCGGGCACCTTCTCGGTGTACGCCGTGAACTGCACGTACGCCTCGACGGGCGGGCCCCACATCCAGCCGGGCAGCACGGTGTTGACCCGTATCCGGTGCGGACCGAGCTCCCGCGCCAGGGAGTACATCGCGCTCGTCAGCGCGCCCTTCGAGGCCGCGTACGCCGCCTGCCGCACCTGGCTCGGCGCGGCGACCGACGACTGCGTGCCGATGATGACGACCGAGCCGCCGCTCTCCTTCAGGGCGGGCAGGCAGGCCCGGGTCATCCGGAGCGTGCCGAGCAGGTTCACGTCGATGACCGACCGCCAGGTCGCGAAGTCGGCGTCCTCCAGACCGCCGAAGTAGCTGTCCCAGGCGGCGACATGGACCACCGCGTCGAGCCGCCCGAAGCGCTCCGCCGCGAGCGCCGCCAGAGCCTCGCACTGCTCCTCGTCGGTGATGTCCGTCGCGCGGAACGCCGTGTGCGCGCCGTCCGGGTCGATCTCGGCCGCCGACTTGGCCAGGTTCGCCTCCGTGCGCGCCCCGAGCACCGCGTTGCCCCCGTCGCGCACCACGGCCGCCGCGACCTGATGGCCGAGCCCCGCTCCGACACCCGACACCACGACGGTCCGGCCGGTGAGCAGTGACATCGCATACCTCCAGGACTCTGGCGGATTTCCTGACGGGGCGTCAGAGTATGGGCGTCCGGCGGAGGAAGGAAGTCCCGCGCACGTTCCACCGAGGAAGGAGACCGTCCATGTCTGAGGAGACCCGCAGCGAGACCTACGCGGAACTGGCCGCCCTCGGCCCGTACGGCGTCCACCCGGGCCACGCCCTGATCACCATGGTCGAACCGCACCCGGGCCACGAGTACGCCTACAACCGCTGGTACGAGGACGACCACTACTACGCCGGCGCGATGGCCATGCCCTGGATGTACGCCGGACGCCGCTGGGTGGCCACCCGCGACCTCCAACTGCTGCGCTACCCAGAGAAGTCGGCCGTCGCCCAGCCGGTCACCGCGGGCTGCTACATCTCCACCTACTGGGTCACCGACGGCCGCTACGACGACCACATGAAGTGGACCGTCGGCATCAACAGGCGGCTGAACCGCGACGGCCGCGTCTACCAGGACCGTACGCACGTCTTCACGGCCTTCCAGGACCACGAGGCCACCGTCTACCGCGACGGCGCCGCCGGCCCCCGGGACTTCCACGCCCTCGACCACCCCTACGCGGGGCTCGTGGTCGAGGTCGTCGACGCCGAATCGGCCGACCAACGAGCCGAGTTGCTGGAGTGGCTGCGCTCCCGCCATCTCCCCGGGCGGCTGGCCGGCTCGCCCGCCGCCCTGGTCACCCTGTTCCGGCCGACCCCGCTCCCCGGCGACCGGATGACCTACGTCAAGCAGGTCGAGGGCGTGGACACCCGGCTGACCCTGCTGTGGTTCCTGGAGGCGGACCCGCGGGAGTGCTGGGAGGCGTCCTTCACGGGCCTGGACGAGGCCGTGGCCGAATCGGGGCTCGGGCGGGTGGAGTTGGTGGCCCCCTTCGTCCCCACGGTGCCGGGAACGGACACGTACGTGGACCGGCTGCGCTGAAGAAGGGTGCCCTACGGCGAACCTAGCCCCCGAAAAAGGGGCCGAGCCCCCTCGGCCAGGACGGCGGGCCGGTCGAGAGGGCTCTTTCGGTGGAGCGTATGAAGTTGTACGGGGCCATGTGGCGTCGGACGAATCAGACGAGGTCGGAAGACCCTCGGCTCACCTCGGCCACGAAGGTGTTCCACGCGTCCGCGGGAAAGGCCAGCGTGGGCCCGGCGGGGACCTTGGAGTCCCGTACGGCCATCGCCGAGTGCACGGGGGACTTGACCTCGACGCAGGCGCCGTTGCCGGTGGAGTAGGAAGACTTGGTCCACGTGTCGGTGGCGCCCTGCTGAATTGCCATGATCGCTCCAGAAAGCAGTCGTTCTTCGATGAGTTGCCGCCATCGACGCCATCGCGGCGCTGTCACCGGGCTGCGGATCCGTCAGGTGACCCGCGGTTCGGTTTGCGCCAACGTTGTTGCTTGGTGGCGTGATCGACGCTACTCGCCAACATCGGCTGACGAAGCGACTATTCACTCGACTGGATGGCATATTCCAGTGGGGTCTTCCGCGCTGAGGTGACCAAGGTGTATTGTCCGGCACCTCATCGGCGGGGGCGCCCTCGCGAGGCCGCCCCTGGCCCCCTCAGCGCGCGTAGTCCTTCGCGAGGTCCGCGATGAACTGGCGCGACTGCTCCACGTTCAGGGCCTGCGCCCTCAGGTGCTCGTACATCACGCTGTACTTCTGGACGTCGTTCGCCTTCTCCAGGTACAGGTCGCTGGTCACGCCCTCGATGTAGACGACGCTGGAGTCGGCCGCGTCGGGGAACTCCAGGATCGCGTACTGGCCGTTCAGGCCCGGGTGCGCGCCCATGTCGAAGGGGATCACCTGCACGGTGACGTGCGGCAGTTGGGACTGCTCGACGAGGTACTCCAGCTGCTCGCGCATGAGCGAGCGGTTGCCGACGGCACGGCGCAGCGCGGCCTCGTCGAGGACGGTCCACAGCCGCAGCGGGTTGTCCGGGGCGGAGATTCGTTCCTGCCGCTTCAGCCGCACCTGGACGCGCTTGTCGATGTCGGCGGCCGCGGTCTCCGGCAGCGCCCCCGCGATCAGCGCCTCGGCGTACGGCCGGGTCTGCAACAGCCCCGGGACGACCTGCGGGTCGTACACACGCAGGCTCGCGGCGTCGGTCTCCAGGCCGATGTAGACGCTGTACGGGATGTCGCCGAAGGAGTGCCACCAGCCCTGCTGGCGCGAGTCCTTGGCCATCTGCATCAGCGAGTCGACGATCCGGTGGTCCTCGACCTCGTAGACCCCGCACAGATCGCGGACATCGCGCTGGCTGATGCTGCGCCTGCCGTTCTCCAGGCGGCTGATCTTCGACTGCGAGACCAGCAGACGCTCGGCGACCTCTTCGGCCGTCATGCCCTTGAGTTCGCGGAGCCGGCGCAGCTCCTGACCCAGCCGGCGCCGCCGGACGGTGGGATTGACACTTGACGCCACGGGACGTGCACCTCCGGCTGCGGGCCTGTACTTTGCGTATCTGCTGTTGAGCAGATTGCCACCAAGGTGCTTTCTACCGCTGGGAAACGGCGTATATGCGCTGGGTGGGCGCATGTTCGCGGATCCGGCGTGTATATGCGGCCCCACGCGGTCTTCGCGGGCCCGCGAACTCCCGGTGAGAGATCCGTCGATGAGGTCCCGCGGAGGCGGACACGGCCCTTGGAGAAGTGCTCTCCCCGGACGCGGCCGTCGTCGGATGCGGCCGCGCGGGGCGGCGGAACCGTGTCGTCGTCCGGACGTACGGTCCCACCACCCCGCGCGAGCCAGCGGCTCCCGAACCGGATCATGGGGACTGCGGTGCGGCGTTCATGTCTTACGGCGGTGCTGGCGGTGCGGGTGCTGTGGGTGTTGCGGGTCCTGCCGGCATTGCGGTGGTGCGGGCCGCGGTGGGGCTGCGGCTCAGTGCGCCACGGCGCGCGCCATCGAACCATGACGCGGTTGCATCGGAACACCGCGGGCGGTCTCCGGTGCGGACCTGACTCCGGCGGTGGCCGGACGGCCTGCCGGTGCCGGGCTGCGGCGTGGCTGTGCGGCCACACCGTTCTGAACGTCCATCACGGCGTGCGCCACGAGGCCGCCCATGGGGTCGTGCCTGATCAGGTCCCGCAGCCGGGATCGGGACGACCGTCCCTCGTTCCCCGGATACAGGTGCTTGCCGAGACCGACCGCATGGGCCAGCGCGGCGAGCGCCGCGGTCCGCGGGTCCGGCGGGACGCCGGTGCGGATCGCGTTGTCCAGCCGGGTTCTGATCTCCCGGCTGATATCCGTGTCCGTCGCTTGGTAGCGAGTCGTCGGAAGCACCCCGCACATCTGGCCGGCCACGGCATGGACCATGCCGCACCTCTCCAGATGCGAAAGGTAGGTCTGGCGCAGCCCCAGTCGGGGTCCGCCAATCCAGTTGACCGCGCGTACGGGTGCTCCGCGTCGGCGAAGCAGTTCCAACGCACAGTCCAGTGTTGGATCTCCGGTCGGCCGTGGCACCACCACGGCGATACGATCCCCGTCTGGGGCTATCCGTCCGGCCAGCGCCAGCTCCACTAGCTGTGCTCCGGCCAGACCGAGGTCGAGCGACTGCGGCTGCGCGGTGGTACCCGTGGCCGGGTCCAACGCCAGCAGCAGAAGCTCCTCCGGAATTGTTCTGCGGCTCTTGCCCATCCATGCCTCCCCGCGTGGATGAATGACAGGGTGACCCCTCTCACATTGGTCTGTCGAGAGCGCGTGACCGGAATATGAGGGAACCGGCAGGTATGTCGTTCTCGTCTACCGCAGGGGTCAGGCCCTCACACAGGACACTGGTACATGGTTCGGACAGCGGTGTCCGGGCGGCGGTTCAAGGGTTTGACGGTTCGGTTCGGCGCGCGGAGGGCGTGCGCCGCATGGAGGAGGCATCGGTGGCGGGCGAGTCCCCCGACAGGTCGAAGCAGCACGAGTCGTCGGCGTCGTCGGCAGAAGCGACGCCGGTGACCCCGGCGCCGGTTCCGAGTCCGGCGCGGTCGGGCGCGCCGGTGTCGACGTCGACCCAGAGCTCGGCTCCGGCCGACCCCCGGATGGCGATGGCCCGTGAACGGGCCGCCACGGTACGGGTGGATCAAGCGACGGCGGTGTTCTCCACGAAGGCGCTGTCGGCGGACGCCTCGCGCACGGCCGAGTCCGAGCGGAGCTCGGAGTCCGAGGCCGTCACCGGCGCCGCCGGGGGCAAGAGCGCCGAGGGCGACACCCGGCTGCGCGCGGCGGTGGCCGCGTGGGTCGCCGGACCCGGCGAGCCCGCTCCGGCGACCGCGGACGCCGAACCCGAAACCGGCGACGACGCCACGACCGCCACGGACGGGACCGACGCCGCGACGGACGGCGCCGACACGGACGGTGTCGCGACGGACGGTGCCGACACGGGCGACGCCGCGACGGACGGTGTCGCGACGGGCGACGCCGCGACGGACGACGCCGCGACGGACGGTGCCGCCACTGACGGTGCCGCCACTGACGGTGCCTCGACGGACGACACCGCCACGTGCGACGCCGACACGGACGGTGCCTCGACGGACGGTGCCGCCACGGACGGCGCCGACACCGATCGTGCCGACCCGACGGCCGACGCCACCGGTGACGGTGCCGACGCCGCCGGGGAGCGGCTCGGAGGGGTCGAGGACGCGACCGACGCGGCGTCCGAGCGGGACGCGCAGACCGCCGCTGCATCCGCCGCCGACCTTGAGACCGACGAGGAGCGCGCGGCCGACCAGGAGCCGGAAGCCGCCTCCGGCGGGACTCCCTCGGACGACGAGCCCGAGGCCGAGTCCGGCCCGACGTCCGCGCTGGACGCCGCTCTCGCGTCCCGCGCCGCCGCCGAGGCCGCGCACGAGGCCGCGGACGAGATCCAGCCCGAGCCCCAGGACAAGCCCCAGCCCGAGCCCCAGCCCGAGCCCCGGGACGAGCCCCAGCCCGAGCCCCGGGACGAGCCCCAGCCCGAGCCCCAGCCCGAGCCCCGGGACGAGCCCCGGGACGAGCCCCGGGCGGCTCGGGGCGACGAGCCTGAGGACCGGCCCGCGGGCGCCTCCGCACGGGCAACCGCTCCCGAGCCCGCGGCCGAGGACCGGTCGGACGCGCCCAAGGGCCGTCCCGGCAGCGACTCCGACTCCACCGACGAGACCTCGGACGCGAAGCCCGACGAGACGGGCGCGACCGACGAGACCTCGGACACTGGCGCGGACTCCGCCCCCGAGCCCCCCGTCGATCAGCCCACCGCCATCTTCAAGGCTCCGCGGCCTCCGGCCGTGGACCAGCCCACCACCATGCTCAAGCTGGGCGGCGCCACCCGCCGGCCGGCCGAGGGGAAGCCCGCGACCGGGCCCGTCGGCAAGCCCGCCGACAGGCCCGCCGAGGCCGACGAGAAGGCCGCCTCCAAGGCCGACGGGCAGCCCGCCGACGAGCGGGGCGCCAAGCCCGCCGGCGACCCCGAGCGCACCAGCAGGTTCGTCCCCCTCAAGCGGCCCGACGAGCCCGCCGCCCCGCCGCGGCCGAAGCCCGCATCCGCTCCGGGGAGCACCGACCGGCCGGCGGCGGCCACCACGGCCATGCCGCAGGTCGGTCCCGAGCGCACCACCCAGCAGCCGCTTCCGCCCAAGCCCCCGCTCGACCTGCTGGCCGAGCTGACGAACACTCCGCCGCCGCCGCAGACCCCGGTCCGGACCTTCGTGCGGCGGGTCAAGATCTGGACGCCGCTGGTCCTGCTGCTCGTGGTGATCTTCGCAGTCGCACAGGCCTTCCGTCCGTTGCCGGCCCCTGGTCTCACGCTGACCGCCGGCGAGACGTACACCTTCGACGGCGGCACCCTCGACCTGCCCTGGCCCGGTCAGGGCCAGTCCGCGATCGAGGTCGAGGGCGTGGGCAGCCTCGGGACCGACGGCAAGCAGACCCCCGCCCCCGTCGCGAGCGTCGCCAAGATCATGACGGCGTACGTGATCCTCCAGGAGCACCCGCTCAAGGGGAACGAGGACGGCGAGAAGATCACCGTCGACCAGCAGGCCGAGGACGAGTCGAAGCTGCCGGACGAGTCGACGGCGGCGATGTCGAAGGGCCAGCAGTTCACCGAGCGCCAGATGCTCCAGATGCTGATGATCCCCTCCGGCAACAACGCGGCGCGGCTGCTGGCCCGCTGGGACTCCGACAGCAAGAGCTTCGTCGCCAAGATGAACGCCGCCGCCAAGGACCTCGGCATGGCGAACACGACGTACACGGACCCGAGCGGTCTGCAGAAGACGACGGTCAGCACGCCCACCGACCAGATCAAGCTGGCCAAGAAGGTCATGAAGAACGACGTGTTCCGCAGCGTCGTCGGGATGGCCAAGGCGGATGTCCCGGGGCTGGACAACACGATCTACAACAACAACGACCTGCTGGTGAAGCAGGTCGGCGTGATCGGCCTGAAGACCGGTTCGTCGACGCCCGCGGGCGGCAACCTGGTGTGGGCCGCGACCAAGGTCGTGAACGGGCAGACGCGGATGATCTACGGCGCGGTGATGAACCAGGACGCCGGCACCGGCAAGGTCTGGGACAGTCTCCAGCTGGCGCTCGGCAACAGCCAGAAGCTGATCGACAAGGTCCAGAAGAGCCTGATCACCGCCACGGTGGTGAAGAAGGGCCAGGTCGTCGGCTATGTGGACGACCAGCTCGGCGGCCGGACCCCGGTCGTCGCCACCAAGAACATGACGGCGGTCGGCTGGCCCGGTCTGAAGACCCGGCTGTCGATCGGCGAGGGCACGTCGGCGGTCCCGCACTCCGGCAAGGCGGGCACGGTCGTCGGTCAGCTGACGGTCGGTGACGGCTCCAGCCAGGCCGTGAAGATCCCCGTCGCGCTCCAGTCGGACCTCGCCGAGCCCGGCCTCGGCGCGAAGCTGACCCGCGTCGGCTGAGCGGACCCGGACACCGATGACGTACGCGCGCACGCATCGGTGACGTACACCGGGGAGCAGCACCCGCACGCACTCTGTCGGACGGCGCCCCACCCGGGCGCTGTCCGGGGGAGTGCGTGCTAGCGTCGCGACAATCGGGGCTGCTCGCGAGCCGCGGGTCCCGGCCCAGAACGGACAACGGGACACGGGGAGAACCTTGCAGTGGCGACAGCGGAGAAGACCCACGCCGACGACGCCGATCCGGGCAACGGAACGGGCCCGCGAATACCGCTGAACGGCCGTACCCACGAGGCGGTCCGCGGTGAAGGCGGAGGCGGCACCGAAGGCCCCGGTGACACCGAGGACCCCGACGGGACCGGACCTCCCGCGTCGGCCGGTGCCGCACTGCCGAACCTCTTCCGCCGCCATCCCGTCGTTCTCTCCACCCTCCTCGCCGGCGTGCTCCACGTGGTGTGGTTCTTCACGTTCGCGAACAGTGGTGGGGACCTGGCGGCGCAGGACGCGTGGGCGGAGTTCGTCGGCCGGCACCCGGACTCGGCGTACAACCTGGCCTGGTACGGCGGAATGCACCCGGTCTCGTACAGCATGGTCTCGCCGTATCTGATGTCGGTGCTCGGGGTCCGGACGACGATGATGATCGCCGGGACGCTCTCGGCCGGCCTGCTGACCATGATCCTGATCCGCAGCCGGGCGGTCCGGAACCCGGCCGCTCCGGCGCTCGCGGGTGTCTTCGCACTGCTCTGCAACGCCATCTCGGGCCGGGTGACGTACGGCCTCGGCACGATGTTCGCGCTCGCCGCGGTCGCCGTCGTGTTCTGCTGGCCCTACCGCTGGCGCTACAAGCGCTGGGCGAAAGCCCTGTGCGCGGCGCCGCTGGCCGCGCTCGCGACGGCCTCCTCACCGGTCGCCGGACTGTTCGTGGGTCTGGTGGCGGTGACCCTGTTCCTCCAGAAGCGCCGCCCCGGCGCCTACGCCCTCGGCATCGCCCCGGCGCTCGTGGTCGCGGTCTCGGCCTGGCTCTTCCCGTTCTCCGGCACCCAGCCGATGGCGTTCTACTCGGTCATCCTGCCGTTCGCGTACGCCGTCCTGGTCTACCTCCTGGTCCCCAAGGAGTGGCTGACGGTACGGACCACGGCGGCGGTCTACGGCCTCGGAGTACTCCTCGTCTGGCTGATCAGCTCCCAGATCGGTTCGAACATCACCCGCCTCGCGATGCTCTTCGCGGGCGTCGTCCTGATCGCCGCGCTGCCCTTCACCGTGCGGAAGTCGCGCAAGTGGTACGCCATCGTCCTCGCCGTCCTCGTCTTCAACGGGTGGATCGGCTTCAAGTCGATCGACGACATCGTGCACACGACCCCGGCGGCGTCCTTCGGGCGCGAGCTGGCGCCGCTCGTCAACCAGCTCCAGGTGGTGAACGCCGAGAAGGGCCGCGTCGAGGTGGTCCCCGCCCGCTCGCACCGCGAGGCGTCCGCCCTCGCCCCCTACGTGAACCTCGCCCGCGGCTGGAACCGCCAGGCCGACATGGAGCGCAACCCGCTCTTCTACGACGACACGCTCAACTCCGCGAACTACCACGAGTGGCTGCAGCGCTGGGCCATCCACTACGTCGTGCTGCCCAAGGGCGAACCGGACGGCGACGGCGGCCTGCGCGAACGTGAGCTCGTCCAGCGGGGCATGCCCTATCTCCGGCAGGTCTGGGCCGACGCCAACTGGCAGCTCTTCACCGTCACCGACCCCACTCCGCTCGCCGAGCCGAACGCCGTCGTCGACCGCGCCGAGCAGGGTGAGCTGACCATCGAGGTGAAGAAGGCGGGCCGCATCCTCATCCGCATCCCGTACTCGCCGTGGCTGAGCATCGTCGACGAGGACGGCAAGAGCCTGAAGCCGCCGCAGGAGACGAGGGCGTCGAAGGACAGCGGGGACGGCACCTCGAAGGCGTACGACAACCTCAACGGCTGTCTGATGCCGACGGAGGAGACCACGGCGGGCGACGAGTGGACGGAGCTGCTGGCCCCGAAGCCGGGCACCTACCGGCTCGCGGCGCCGTACCAGCTCCCCCGGGGCACCCCGTGCCCGGAGGAGCTGCGCTGAGTCCCGGCCGGCCACCGGTGCCGTACGGGCACCGGGCCCTGCGAGGTGACGGGCACCGGGCCCGTGTGGCGTGACGGGCACCGGGCCCGTGTGCGGTGACAGGCACCCGGACCGTGTGATGCGACAGGAACTAGAACTGCTCGAACGGCCCGCAGTAGGGGAGGCCCGCGTCCTCCGGACGCTGGTCGCGGAAGAACCGGACGAGCAGGTCGCAGAAGTCCTGGGGCCGCTGGAGATGGGCCAGGTGCCCGCACTCCGCGATCGTGGTGAAACGCGAGCCCGGCAGGTCCGCCGCCACCGAGCGGACCATGCCCGGCGTGGTGAGCGTGTCGTGCTCGCCGGTGAACGCGAGATACGGCACGGCGGGGACGGGCGCGCGCCGGTACCACTCGTGGGCCAGCAGCCGCCGGTTCCGCTCGACCGTCACGGCGACGTCGCGCGGGGTCTGTGCCGCGAACTGCCGGTACATCAGCCGGGTCAGCGCGACGTGCTTGCGTACGGTGCGGTCGCCGGGCGGCGGCACGAAGCACCGTACGAACTCCTCGGCGGTCTCCTCGACGCGCCCCTCCTCCAGCAGCCGCACCCAGCCGACGAGCGCCTCGGCGAACCAGTCCGGAATGTGATCCGACATCCCCTGCACGGCGACCCGCCGCAGCAGCTCCGGATACCGCTGGGCCAGCCGGAGCCCGACCGCCCCGCCGTAACACCCCGCGTACAGGTTCACCGGGCCGAGCCCGAGCTCGCGCAGCATGTGTCCCGCGCACTCGGCGAGGAAGTCGATCCCGTGCTCGGCGGGCAGGAAGTCGGCGTCCCCGAACCCGGGCAGATCCACCGTGACGACGGTCCCGAGCTCCCCGAGCCACCGCTCGTGCCGCACCCACGAGTACCGCGTCTGGTCCGAACCGCCCAGCACGAGCAGCGGCTCCGTGACGGGGGCGCGGTGCCGGGCGACCCGGGCGGTGTACGCGTATCCCTCCCACGAGAGCCGGCGTTCCTCGACTGCCGTGGATGCCCCGCCTCCCGTCGCCTGGGCGGGAACGTCGAGCGAGGAAGCGACAGAAAGCACAGCGAACTCCCGAGAGGGGACGAGACCACCGAAACTCCCACTCGTACACGGCTACCGGGTGCGACGCCCGCAATGTCACACGAAGGTGGGCGCTGCACCACACGAAGGTGGGCGCGGCGCGGCACGCCTGCCGCGCCACGCCGTCACCTCACGTCACTTCGCGCCGCCTCACGTCACCGCACTTCACCTCACGTCGCCTCACCTCACCGGGAACGCCACGTCGCACACGGCGTCCTCGGGCCCCGCCGCGTCCCAGTCGGCGAAGTAGATCTCCCGGCACGGGCCGTCGGAGGACAGCCCCTGCTCGGTGATCCAGCTCTCGACCGCCTCGAAGGCGGCGAGGATCTGCGGGTGGGCGACCTGTGCCTTGCTGATGCGGACATAGGCGATGCGCTGGGCCGGCTGGACCCGGACCTCCACCCCGGTGGCCCGTCCCCGTCCCTGTGCCCAGGCCCGCGCCGCGGCCTCGTCGGCGACCGGCACGCACGCCTCCGCGGGACCGTCGCTCTCCACGCTGACCTCGGCGTAGTACACGACGAAGGGCGGCCCTGTGACACCCCCGGCCTCCTGGGCGCCCTCCTCCAGCCGTCCCAGTGAGCCGGGGATCCACACCGGCAGCTCGGGCGCCAGGACGTGCCGCTTCTCGGTCAGTACGACCTGCTCGGGCACCTCGGCGGTCTCGACGACGAACTTCTCGTACATCTCGGAACTCCTCCCGGAAAGACGTCCACGGAGGTAGTCGGCGAGCGCCCGCTGCGAGGCGAACCGCGCCTCGGCGCCGTCCCAGTACGCGGCGAGCAGTGCGGCCGCGTCGGCACCGCGCGCCTCCACCACGTCCGCGATCCGCGCCAGCGGCATGTCCAGCTGGCGCAGCAGCGCGACGAGCCGGGCCCGTTCGGTCTGCTCGGCCCGGTAGTAGCGGTAGCCGCTGTCCTCGTCGACATACGCCGGGGGCAGCAGCCCCAGCCGGTCGTACAGCCGCAGCGCCTTCGCCGAGAGCCGCGCCCGCGAGGCGAACGCGCCGATGGTGAGCAGATCCTTGTCCACCCTGTCATCCTCCGTCACCGGGCGACTTCCGCCCGGTGACAAGGACGCTCCCCCTTGCCCCAGGGGAAAGGTCAACGGCAGGGCTCAGCCGATCGCCTTCTCGACGGCGGAGACGAGCTCCGCCGACTCCGGCTCGGTCTGCGGGGAGAAGCGGCCGACGACCGTGCCGTCGCGGCCGATCAGGAACTTCTCGAAGTTCCAGCGGATGTCGCCGGTGTGCCCCTCGGCATCGGGGGTGCCCACCAGACGCTCGTACAGTCCGTGCCGCCCGTCGCCGTTCACCTCGACCTTCTCGGTCATCGGGAAGGTCACGCCGTAGGTCGCGGAGCAGAACTCGGCGATCTCCTCGGAGCTGCCGGGCTCCTGTCCGAGGAACTGGTTGCAGGGCACCCCGAGGACGGTGAAGCCCTGGTCGGCGTAGCGCGCGTGCAGCTGCTCCAGACCGGCGTACTGCGGGGTCAGACCGCACTTGGAGGCCACGTTCACGATGAGGACGGCCTTGCCCGCGAACTGGGACAGATCGGCGGAGCCCCCCTGGAGGGCCCCGATCTCCACGTCGAGCACAGAGTTGTCAGTAGTCATAAGCGGATGCTAACTCCGGTAGGTGACGGTCCCACCGGTCCCGCCGGTCCGTCCGTCGCGCTGCGCTGTGACAAGCGCCTCACCGGCGGCCGTCCGTGAGTACAGCACCGACCGCCCCGCCCGCCGCCGCTCCACCAGCCGCGCGTCCAGCAGCACCCGCAGATGCCGCCCGACCGACCCCAGCCCCTGCCCGGTCAAGGCCACCAGCTGACTGGTGGACAGGGGGGAGCCGAGGAGGGCGAGCACCCCGGCGCGGGCGGTCCCGAGGAGCGCCCCGAGACTCTCCGGCACCGCCTCGGCCCGTACATCGGCCAGCGCCCCCGTGCACGGGTAGACCACGGCGTAGCGGCGGGACTCCTCCCACGACACCCAGCCCGCCGTCGGTGTGACGGGCACGAAGACCAGCTGGGCGCCGGAGATCTCGCGCGGCGGGTACTCGTGGAGGTTGACCTGGAGCCGGTTGCCGCCGAGCCAGCGCGTTCCCGGACGCAGTCCGTCCAGCGCCGCCGCCCAGCCGCCCTGGCTCAACTGCGCGGTCCGCGCCACCACATCGGCCTCCAGGACACGCCGCCGCCGTTCCCAGTCGGGGCGTACGCACTCCTCCCAGAGGGCGGTGAGCAGCGCGGCGGCCCGCCCGGGCAGATCGTCGCGGTCCGCGAGACCGGCGGGCAGCGGACCGCCCACCGAACGGGCGAGATGGGCGCGGGCCTCTTGGGGCGAGGCCTCCCGCACCCGGGCGACCTCCGCCTCGAAGGTCTCGTCGCCGTACGGAGTCGGGGTCAGGAAGTCGGCGATCCACGCCTGCCCGAGCCCGCAGCGGACGAGCAGCGCGGTGACCGGGTCGGCGGCCAGCCGCTTCCGGTAGGCGGGCAGATGGACACCCAGCCAGGCGCGCTCACCGGGGTGCGTGGCGGTCCCCGCGTGCAGCAGCTTCAGACAGGCGAACGTCTCCGCCAGCGGCGACAGCACGAAACGGCTCCCGGCGAGCGTGTCGGCGTTCACCTGCCACCAGCCCATCCCCGCACCCCTTCTCCTGGGGTCCCTTCTCCTCGGGCCCTTCTCGCCAGGAACCGGTTCTCGCCGGGACCCTTCTGCCAGGAACCGGTTCTCGCCGGGATCCTTCTGCCAGGAACCGGATCTCGCCGGGACCCTTCTGCCAGGAACCGGTTCTCGCCGGGCCCCCTTCTCCCCTGACGTTTCGCCACCGTGCGAAACATTATCGACCGCCCGTCCGGCCCCGGAGACTCCGCGCATGCGCAGCTACTCCGAGCTCTTCCGCACGCGGGAGTTCACCCCGCTCTTCCTGTCCTCCTGCTTCAGAACCGCCGCCTCGACGGTGAGCGGTCTGGCCCTCGCCACCCTGGTCCACCGGGCGACGCAGTCACCGCTGCTCACCGCGCTCAGCATGTTCGGCCCCTCGCTCGCCCAGGTGGCCGGCGCGACCACCTTGCTGTCGGCGGCCGACCGGCTGCCGCCGCGGGCGACGGTGGCGGGTGTCGCGGCCCTCTTCGGACTCGGCACGGCGGTCATGGCGATCCCCGGTCTCCCGGTGTGGACGATCTTCGCCCTGCTCCTGCTCCTCGGCCTGATCCAGTCCTGCGGCGGCGGGGTCCAGTGGGGCCTGCTCAACGAGATCCTCGCCAAGGAGGGCTATCTGCTGGGGCGTTCGGTCTTCAACATGATGAGCGGAGTGGCCCAGGTCGTAGGGTTCGCGACGGGCGGCGTCCTGGTGGCCCTGCTGTCCCCGCGGGTCACGCTCCTGCTCACCGCCGGCCTGTACCTGGCGGCGGCCCTGACCGCCCGGCTGGGCCTGACACCCCGCCCGCCCCGCGCCACCGGCCGCCCGTCCGTCGCCCGGACCTGGCGCACGAACGCCCGCCTCTTCTCCTCACCGGAACGCCGGACCCTCTATCTCCTGCTCTGGGTACCGAACGGCCTGGTCGTCGGCTGCGAATCGCTGTACGTGTCGTACGCGCCGAGCCGGGCCGGCGCGCTGTTCGCCTTCGCGGCGTTCGGCATGTTCGTCGGGGACGTGACGACCGGCCGCTTCCTGCCGCCCCGGGTACGCGCTCGCCTGGGCGTTCCCTTCCTGCTGCTCCTCGCGACGCCGTACCTCTTCTTCGTCCTGCGTCCGGGCGTGGCGGTCGCCGCCGTCCTCGTCGCCGTCGCCTCGATCGGCTTCGGGTCGAGCCTGATCCAGCAGGAACGTCTGGTGGTCCTGATCCCCGACGAACTCAGCGGCCACGCCCTCGGGCTCCACACGGCGGGCATGCTCACGATGCAGGGCGTGAGCGCGGCGCTGGCGGGCGGGATCGCCCAACTCGCCTCGCCCGGAACCGCGATGACCGTCATGGCCGCCGCCTCGGTCGCCGTGACGCTGACGCTCGCCCCCTCGCTGCCGCGCCGCCGCGCGTCCCCCGATCGCCAAGGGAGCGGCTCGCTCCGCTACTGACGGTTGCGGCGCGCGGCCTGCCGCGGGGGCAGGGTCAGTGTGATCTGCCGGATGAGTTGGTGGAAGCACGCGAGGGACGCGAGAGCAGGCAGGCAAGCCCCGGCGATACCGGTGAAGGTCTTGTCCGCCTGTGTTACGCACAGCACCATCGCGACGGAGGAGAAGAGCAGAACGATGAACCATGAGTGCACGGCTCGGCGCTGATGCAGGGCAGTACGGAGGATGGAGAGAGAGGCCACCATCCAGGGGCCGTACACGAGAAGAGGCCACATCGGGAACGTTCCACCTCCCGTTCCGGACGTGACGTTGCGCAGAGGCTTGTAGGCCACGATGCCGCCGAAGACGCTGACCATCGCCACGATGACGGCGATGAGCGCGACGATGACGAAGCTGCCGATCTGCAACCACTTGAACCGGACTTTTCGGACTCGGATCTTCCGGTGCCCGGCAGAGGAGCGCCGGGTGGGCGGCAGCTGAGCGGTGACCTGCGCCAGGCTCTCCATCGGGTCGGTGAAGTCGACATCGGATGAGGACTCGCTGCGCGGTGGCGGCACCCTGGCCGTCTGCTCCGCCGGAACGGCCTCCTGCATGAGGTAGGCAAGTTCCTCGACCGGGTCCCAGCCCGCGTCGGGTGGGGTCAGGGGGACCCCTTCGTGCACGCTGTCGACAGGTCCACCGTTCCAACCGGTGCCCGACCCGTAGGGGTATCCGTCGGAATACCCTTCGCGCCGCGCGAAGGAAGGATCAACATAGTCATGATTCATAGGACCGCACCCCGGACCGCAGGAAGATTATCCGTCCCCGCGTTGCGTTGAGGCACGCCCCGGGACCTTGCTTTCGTCATATCCCGCTAACGCCGCTCCCCCTCCTCCAGATGCGCGGCAGATGAGTGACCCTGTCGTTGTGAAACGTGAGGAAGGCACTTCTTGATTGATTTCCTCTGTGTATCACTCGCACTTTATGGGCCGAGCGGGTCTTCTTGTGTTTTCTTAAGTAGTAAATAGGATTCACGCCGGTCGACCGGCGCGCGGTCCCGATGGAGCGGCCATCGGGCTGGGATCAGCACTGGGTGGATCGCTCGAACCTGTTGGCGAGGCGCGTGAGGTTGGCGACGCCCGGTTTCCCTTTCGGTGCGACCTGATGCGCGGATTTCCCCCGGCTCAACGCCGACTGCGGACCGCGGTGACCGATGTTCGCCTATTGGGCCGGTCCGCCAGGGAATGGTGAGCGGCTCGCCCATTGCTGAGACGGCTTAAAGGGCGGGGCCATCCGGCCCATTAATCATTTGTGCAGATCACGCGCCGAATTCTTCCATCTCAGCGAACCGCCCGGAGGGCCGTAAATCCGGAGCGGTTTCCTGCGTAATATTCCAGCCGCAGAATCAGATTCTGCGGCTGGCCGGGAATCTCCAAGATCATCCTCTCGAAGGAGTTGGCCCCTCGATGACGCTGAATATCCCTGACGCGCCTCCACGGCGCACCTTGTCGGTGTGGATCGCGGCGGTGACGGCCGTGGTGATCGCCGCTGTCGTCCTCGCGATGACGCCGACGCGCGCAAACGCTGTCGCCAGCCCTGTGCCGCTGGGCACGGCAGCCAGTTTCGGAGTACTGGCCGGCGCCACGGTCACCAACACCGGTCCCACCGTGGTCAACGGTCTCAACGTCGGTGTGAGCCCCGGGACCGCCATCACCGGGTTCCTCACGTCCGACGGCGGGCCCGGCACGGTGACCCCGCCCGGGACCCTGCACTCTGCCGATGCCGTCGCCGCCCAAGCCAAGATCGACCTGACCACGGCGTACAACCAGGCGGCCGGACAGACTCTGACGGACGCGATCTACAACGACGCTCCCCACGAGTTCGGCGGCCAGACGCTGACGCCGGGCCTCTACAGGGCGAACAGCTCCGCCGGGATCACCGGCACACTCACCCTGGACGCCCAGGGCAACTCCAGTGCCGTGTGGGTGTTCCAGATCGGTTCGACGCTGTCGACGGCGTCCGCCAGCTCGGTGAGTTTCATCAATGGCGCCTCGCCGTGCAATGTCTACTGGCAGGTCGGTAGCTCGGCCACGCTCGGTACCAACTCCACGTTCGTGGGCACCATCCTGGCCGACACCTCGATCACCGCCACCACGGGGGCGACCATCAACGGCCGTCTGCTGGCCGACGCGGGCGCACGCGGTGACGGCGCCGTGACGCTGGACACCAACAGGATCTTCCAGGGGCCGTGCGGGACCGGCGGCACCGGCGGGACCACGGGCGGTCTGATCACCGGCGGTGTGATCGCCGGGGCCACGACCGCCGGCACCACGGGCAGCACCACGGTCGGCGCCATCGCCGGCGTGCCGACGGGCGGCGGAACCGGTGGCGTCCTGGGTGGCCTGCTGGGCGGCGTCCTGACCACGGGCGGCACCACGGGCGGAGTGCTCGGCGGCCTCGTCGCGGGCGCCACGACAAGCGGAACCACGGGTGCCACCACGGGCGGCGTGGTCGGCGGGACCGGACACGACCACGGCGGGTACCCGGAAGGCCACGGCCACGGCCATGGCAAGCCGGGCAAGCCCGGAGGCCATGACCACGGAGGTAAGCCCGGAGGCCATGACCACGGGGGTAAGCCCGAAAGCCATGACCACGGCGGTAAGCCCGAAGGTCATGACCACGGCGGGAAGCCCGAAGAGCACGGCGGTGACAGCGGGTACGGCAACAAGCCCGGCAAGGACGACGAATACGGCAGCGCTCGTCACTGAGTCGTGCATGCGTCCCTGAAGGGACGGGCGGCACGCGGCGGATCGCTATCGGTTCCGTCGCGCGCCGCCGCCGAAAGCTCAGGAGAAGCAGTGAGAGAAGCCGGGATCGAAAGGCCGGGTGGGGCCATGCTGGATGGCACTGTATCGACGGCTGCGGACGAATCCACGGAGGAATTCCCGCAGCAATCCGTGGAGAGAACCGCAGAACAATCGGAGCCCCCGCCGGTCATTTTGCGAGCGGCAACGACTGCTGCGATGTTCCTCTGCCTGGCGACGGCCTTGGTCCATGTGCTTCTGGTGTTTCTGCACGTGGCACCTCCGAACCCGCTCTCCCAGCAGTACAGCCGGCAAGTCAACGCGTGGGTCTTCCCGCTGTTCGAGCAGAACTGGCGACTGTTCGCTCCCGATCCGGAGTCCGTCAACCGGCAGATCTCGGCGAGGACCATGCACACCGCCCCGGACGGAACCGCGCGGGTGAGCGGCTGGTTCGACCTGACTGCCGTAGACAATTCCGCGGTGGAGCACAACCCCTTCCCGAGTCACACGGCGCAGAACATGCTGCGGCGGGCCTGGAGTTCCTACCTCGAGAACCACGTCGGGGACGACCAGTCGCGCACGCAGCGGGCGCTGATGACCCAGCAGTACCTGACCAACATCGCGTCGGATCGTGTCGCCGCCCACCGTGGCGGGAACTTCGAAGCCATCCAGCTACGGGTGGTCACCCTGCCCATCGCCGCGCCTGCCCCGGCCGTCGGCGCCGCCGTGGCCGCGGGCGCGCCGAAGGCGCCCGACACGCGGTATCTGCCCTGGTGGAAGGTGGAGACGGACTCCCATGGAAACTGAGCAGCCACCCGCACCGCACCCGCGAACCGACCGGAGGCCGAGAGCGGGCGCGCCGCACCTCGGACCCGACCGTGTTCGTGCGGCCCTCGACACCCTGACCGAGCGGCCGGTCTCGCTGTACGCCGCGGCGGTCCTGCGCATCGGATACGGACTCGTCTACCTCGTCTTCCTGCTGCGCGAGTTTCCGCACCGCGACGAGATCTGGGGCCCGGGATCACCGTGGACGCCGGAACTGGCGAGGCAACTGTTCGACCAGACGGGTTGGATCAGCATCCTCACCCTCTCCGACAACCGGGCCTACTTCGAGGCCTGTTACGCACTGGCCGTCGGCGCATCGGCACTGTTCGCCCTCGGCTGGCGGACCAGGGCGGTGTCCGTGCTGTTCGCGGTCGTGGTCGCGTCGTTCCACGGCAGGGCGATCTTCATGACCGACGGAGGAGACAACCTCATCCTCCTCATGGCCGTCTACCTCGTCCTCACCGCATGCGGCCGCCGCTGGTCCCTGGACGCACGCAGAACCAGGCTTCGAACAGGCGCGGCTGCTCCGCTGCCCATGTCGGCGGACCGGACGGCGAGTGGGCTCCGGCATCACCTCCGCGCTTCCCGTCGGACGCTGACCGCCGTGCTGCACAACTGCGGGATGTTCGTCATCGCGGCCCAGGTCTGCTTCCTCTACGGGTCCGCGGGCCTGTACAAGGTGCAGGGCGGATCCTGGGGCAACGGGACCGCCCTGCACTACGTCCTGAACCTCGACCTGTTCCGTCCCTGGCCGGGGCTTTCCCTCATGGTGGACGAGCACGACGTACTGATCGCCATCGCCTGCTACCTGACAGTGCTCTTGCAGGTCGCGTTCCCGTTCGTCCTGTTCGGGCGGCTCAAGTACCCGGTTCTGACCATGCTGTTGGGCATGCACCTGGGTATCGCGGTTCTCATGGGACTGCCCCTCTTCTCCGGCGCGATGATCATCGCCGACGCCGTGTTCCTGCCGGACCGCTTCTACCGGGCTCTGGGGCGGCTATGGCGACGCGCCGTTCGGGGATGGGGTTCCGGAGGACGGGCGGACGCCTCCCGGACACCCCACGCACCGGTGCCTGCACCGAGCGAACCCACCGGCTGAGGCCGCGCCTGCCCCGTACCGCCCGTTTCGCAGATCGCCTGCTTCGACACCTGGTGTGCTGTGCTGCCTGGCAACGCGCCTGCGGGAGACCCTCATTGACCGCGGCCGGCCCCTGCATCCGGCACGGCAGTGGCGTCGATGGAGGACGACCCGCACGGGGTGTTCCGGCCGGTGGCGTGCGAGCTCACGTTTCGCAACCCTGGAACCATCCCAGCCGTATCGACGTGCAGGTATGGGGAGTGCCTGGGAAGCCGTCCCGGATCGGGACATGACCGCGCAGGCCGACGGATGGATGCGAGTACGGACCACATGGATGCAATCCACGATGACGTGGCGGAGTTCGCGTCGCTGCTGACGCGTCTGAAGGAGCGCACGGACCGCAGCTACGCGGCGCTGGCCCGCCGTCTGGGCATGAATGCCTCCACGCTGCACCGCTACTGCGCCGGAGAGGCGGTCCCCCTGGACTTCGCCGGGATCGAGCGGTTCGCCGCCCTCTGCGGAGCCTCGTCCGAGGAACGCTTGGAGTTGCACCGCCGGTGGATCCTGGCAGTCGAGGCACGGCAACGACCACGCCCGTCCGATGCCCGGCCGGCACCGGCGCCCCACGACAGCACGAGCACCGCGGCATCGGCCGCATCCGCGAGCCACACCAGCCCGGCGGACGAGACCCCCGAACCGACCTCTCCAGCCGACCGGAGCCCTGAGCCGACTGCTCCGGCCGACCGGAGCCCTGAGCCGACTGCTCCGGCCGACCGGCGCCCTGAGCCGGCTTCGCCGGCCGACCCGCGCCCGGGGCCGACCCCGCCGGCCGGCAGGCAGCCCCACGCCGGGCGCCCCCGACGACGGCGGGTGCGATCGATAGCGCTGGCGGCCTCGCTCGCCGCCGCGCTCGCCGGCCTCACCACATCCGCTGCCGGACCCCCCTCCGCCGGCGGTGAGTCGTCGGCCTCCGCCCCCACCACACCGGACCCCTCCGCGTCGGCCACGCACAGCGGCGGCAGCTCGCCGAAGAACCGGGCGAACGCCGGCAGGGTCCCGCCGTCGGCCTCCGCCCCCACCACACCGAAACCCTCCGCGTCGGCCACGCCCAGCGGCGGAAGCCCGCAGAAGAACGGCGGGAACGCCGGCACGGTCCCACCGGCGGTCCCGCTCACCTGGACGGCCAACTCCCACCTCTGGCAACTCGAATGCGACCATGACTACGTCATCGCCAAGCCACCGCAGCAGGTCCCGCCGCCGCCGAGGCCGGGGGACGCCGCGGCGTGGGCCGCGTCCCAGCGGGCGGTGCACGGGCGCACCACCGATCTGCGGATCTCGGTGCAGGGACGCGGCTCCGCCGCCGTCGTCCTGGAGGCACTCCATGTGCGCGTGGTCAACCGCGTCACCCCCGCCACCGGCCAGAGCATCGCCTACTCCATGTACGAAGGCTGCGGCGCCGTCCTCATCCCCCGCTACTTCTCCGTGAACCTCGACGTGTCCCGACCCCTGGCCCGTTCGATGCCCGGCAACGACCCGGACAGACCGGCCCCCGCGATCAACTTCCCGTACCGGGTGTCCCTGCAGGAGCCGGAGGTCCTGATGCTCTCCGCGCGCACCGAGTCCTGCACCTGCGACTGGTACCTCGACCTCGACTGGTCCTCACAGGGCCGGAGCGGCACGGTGCGCATCGACGACCACGGCCGCCCGTTCCGCACCACCAGCATCAAGGGGCTGCCGCACTACTGGTACCGCAACCCCCCTGGCTGGGTCCCCATGACCACCGCCTACGACACCCCGGAAGCCGGCGACTGACGAAGCTGCTCGAGCGTCGGTCCGCACGACGGGTGCAGGGCCGCTCCGCATGCCTCGAAGTCCGCTGGAAGGCGGGCGTCCGGAGCGACCGACCACCACTGATGCGAGGGCCCCTGCCGCACGCCGGCCGGGGTCCTTTGGCATGCCCGAAGGAAACGAGTGGCGAGAGGGCCACCGGGTCGGGGCGGACAAGTCCGCGGCGGTCCAGTCGGCCGAGGCGGCCGACGACGCCAAGGCCGACGACGGCAAGCCGAAGGCGGCCTCGAAGTCGGTTCAGCAGCAGTTCGCCGACTACGTGGCCAAGCGCGGCACGCCGACCGAGGCTGCCGCGGTCAAGCACGTGACCAAGGTCCAGGGCGGCGGCGAGATCAACAACCTCCTCGACAGCGCCGACATCTACACCGATTACTCGGGCGGCATGCTTGGTTCGCACGCCGGCGACGGGAAGCTGATCGCTTCCGCGTTCGCCGACTGGCAAGAGGGCCGGGGCAAGTCGAGTGACAACGGCCTGGTGACGGTCTACGACAAGGACGCCGAGATCCTGTCCAACGGCAAGTTCTGAACAGCCGATGTCAGGGGGCCCGTACCCCGGGTCCCCACTCCCTACTGCCGGTCGGCTGCGGTCTTCGTCGCGGTACGGCGCCTCCTGGCCACGTGCGGCCTCGATGGCTGTGCTCGGCTCCTTGCCGACCGCCGCCTGGATTGCGGTGATCAAGGCGGGACGGATGTTTCGTCGCCTCCTCGTCCCGGAAGGCGTGCACGGCGTCTGGCGCCGCAAGTCCACCGCGCGGGCTTCCGGTGCGCCGACGGATCGCCCGTCACCTCGTGTGGCCTCGCCGTCTCGGGTGTTGGGTTCGGCCCCTGGAATAGGAGTTCGATCCGTGCTCGCTCCGGCAGCAGTGTCCTGCGGTGGCGTACTCCGTGCCCGGGCATGCAAGTGCGCTGGCGTCCGGTGCCGTTGATGTCCCGCGTGGATGTCAGGCTGGGCCAGCGCTGCTTGCGTGTCTTGCGGTTCATTGCCTTGGGTTCCTTCTCCTTGCGCTCGACCACGCCGTACGTCGACCACGGCCCCTGGTGTGCTGGGCTGCGGCCGGTGCCTGGCGTCACCTGTCTTGTCATCCGCGGTCACAGTCTCTTGGCCCGCGATGTGAGGGCGGCGCAACTGAATTTCTCACGCGGCCTAACAGGTCGGAAACCGGCCGCTACGACGGTCGGACTAGCTTCGTGACTATGAGGGTGTGGACGCCAGTACGGCTGGCGCTGGGCAGGTTTGACGCAATCGGCAAGAGCGTTTTAGGCAAGGGCAGTTCGGGGCGCCGCCGCAGTGGCCGAACGCCTCCTGACCGTCGGCCGATGCCTGGTTGGCGCAGCATCAGGGGCCGTGTGGCGGTGGTCATCACGGTCCCGATCTGCCTGCTGCTGGCGGTGGCCGGACTCGCCGTGCACGGCCGCGCCGTGGCCCTCGGTGACGCCCGGACGACCCGTTCCGAGGTTGGCCTGAGCCTGCGAATCCAGGCCCTGGTGCACCAGCTGCAACGCGAACGCGGCCTGACCAACGGTCTGTTGGGAGGCGAGGAGGAGTTCCGCCCACCGCTCGCCGCTACTCGCAAGCGCGTTGACACGGCACTGCGCGGAATGCGCCACGAAAGCGCCGTCGAGGATGTCATTCAGCGCCACTTGCAGCGCCTTGGCGAGATTCGGGCCGCCACCGACAAGGACAGCGCCGACACGGACACCGCGGACCGGGCCGCGACACTGAACTTCTACACCACCGCCGTCGAAGCCCTCAACGCCGTAGACCCGGTAGTGGAAACCACGAACGGCACCGACCGTCAACTGGGTGACGGACTCACGGCATTGCGGGAACTGGCCGCGGCCAAGGAGTCAGTCGCTCTCGAACGTGGCCTCCTCAATGGCGTGTTCGCGAACGGCGGCTTTCACGGCCGCGAGTACCTCACGTTCACCGAGGTACGTGCTACGCGCGTCGCCGCCCTCGCCCGTTTCCGGCAGATCGCCACCGCACCCCAGCGCGCGGCTCTGAAGAACGCGTTCGGTACCGAGGACGCCGAACGCGCCACCGTCTACGAGAGCCGGGCGGAAGGCGCCGCCGATGGCTCCGCGCTGCACGCCGACGCCGGCGCCTGGTGGGATGCCATGACCGTACTCGTCGACGATCTGTACGCCGTCCAGCAGTCGGTCGGTGACGACGCGAGGGACCGGGCCGACCAGCTCAGCCACGACGCCGAGATCGGCCTCGCCGCCTATCTCGTCGCGGGAGCGCTCATTGCCGCCTTCGTAGCGGGCCTCGCCGCTTTTGCCTCCCGTTCCCTCACACGCCCGCTGGGCGCGCTCGCCGAGGCCGCCCACGACGTGGCGCGGCACCGGCTGCCCGCGACTGTCGCCCGTATCCAGCAGTCCCTGCAGGACCATGCTGAGATCCTCCCGCCGGCGGACGCGCCGGACAACCTCGATTCACGGCTGCTGGGCGGCGCGGCGGAGATCGCCGAGGTCGCAGCGTCCCTGCACCAGGTGGAACACACCGCTCTCCGTCTGGCTGCCCAGCAGGCCGGCCTGCGCCGTAACACCACCGAATCGCTGGCCAATCTCGGCCGCCGCAACCAGAACCTCGTGCGTCGTCAGCTCAGGCTCATCACCCGCCTGGAACGGCAGGAACTCGACCCGGACGCCCTCGCCGAGCTCTTCGAGCTCGACCACCTCGCCACCCGTATGCGGCGCAACGCCGAAAGCCTTCTGGTCCTGGTCGGGCAGAATTCGCCGCAGCCCACGGCAGCCCCCGCCGACGGCCTGGAAGTCGTCCAGTCCGCCGTCGCCGAGGTGGAGCAGTACCGACGGGTCCTGATCGCCACCGTGGAGCCAGTGCGGGTGCGCGGGCACGCCGTCGCCGATGTCGCCCACCTCCTTGCCGAACTCATCGAGAACGGGCTGACTTTCTCGCCACCGACCGAACCGGTCGAGGTTCACGGCTGGTACGACACCGAGGACAACACGTACTGCTTCGCTGTCGTCGACCACGGCATCGGCATGTCCGAAGCCGACAAGGAACGTGCCAACGCCCGCCTCTCCGACGCCGGTGAGGAAGCCTTCCTCGCCGCGCCCACTCGGTTCCTCGGCCACCTCGTCGTCGGCCGACTCGCCCACCGCCTCGGTGAAGGTGCCCAAGTCCACCTCTTCGACACCACCGGCGGCGGCCTGTCCGCACTCCTTGCCCTCCCCGGACGCCTGCTCGCCCCCGTGGAGGCCCCCTCCGTCTCACCCCCGCCCGCCAGGCCCGCTGTCTCCTCCCTGCTCAACGGCTTCCGAGCAGGTGTCGCCCGCGCCGAGGCCCGAAGCACACAAGGAGCGTCATCGTGACCACCGCCATCCAGAATTTCGGCTGGCTCATCTCGGAGTTCGTACGCACCGCCGACGGCGTCACCGATGCCGTCGCCGTCTCCACCGACGGCCTGCTCATGGCTGCCTCGGACAGCCTCGGCCGAGATCGCGCGGACCACCTCGCCGCCATCGTCTCCGGCATCACCAGCCTCGCCCAGAACGCGTCCACCGCACACGGCTTCCGCGGCATGAAACTCGTCATGATCGAAATGCTCGGGGGTTTCCTCATGGTGGGTCGCATTCGCGACGGCAGCTGCCTCGGCGTCCTCGCCGCCGAGGGGTGTGACGTCGGCCTGGTCGGCTATGAGATGGCCATCCTCGCCGACCGCGCCGGAGAACTGCTCACCCCGCAGTTGGTACGCGACCTCCACTCCGCTCCACTGGTCGCGGGATAGTTGCGGCGCGCTCCGGCTACCTGCGTCTCGGGCCCCTGCATCCGCGCCCTGCGGACTCCGGTTCCCCGTGAGTCCCCGTCCGTTCTGGCACGAGAGGGGCACGTCGGACAGCACCACTCGATGACCCATATGGACGGCGGCGCAAGACCTTCCCGGAGGGGTGCGCTCGGTACTGTCCTGAGAAGGGCACTCCGCAGCGCCCTGGGGATGAGGTTCAGAAGGGGAGACCGTGCTGATCCAGGCAATTGGAGCCGTGTTGCCGGCGGCACTCGCGGTCGCCCTCAGCCCCTTCCCTCTGATCGGGATCGTGCTGATCCTGGCCGGCCGACACGGCCGACGCAACGGCCTGCTGTTCACGGTCGGGTGGATCGCCGGGCTCGGGATCGCGGCAACGCTCGTCGTGTTCGTGTTCGGTGGAGCCGACAACCCCGAAAGCCCCTCGTCAGCGATCGCGGACTGGGGGCGGGTGCTCGCCGGATTGGTTCTCATGGTGCTGGGGGTGCGCGCTTGGTGGCAGCGTCCGGGTGTCCACAGCGAGACCGAGACGCCACGCTGGATGGCGTCACTCGATGACGTCTCGGCCCTGCGGGCGCTGGTCCTCGGTGCGCTGTTGTCGGGTGCCAACCCGAAGAACCTCGTTCTGACGGCCTCGGCGGCCACGTCGATCGTCGAAACGGGGGCTCACAATGGCGATCTCACTGTGGCCGTCACCGTCTTCGTTCTCGTCGGATCCAGCACCGTCCTGGGTGCCGTCCTCATCCATCTGCTCGGCGGACAGCGCGCGGCTTCGTTCCTGGACAGTGTCAGGCAATTCATGATCACCAACAGCGCCGTGATCACCGCGATCGTGCTCCTCCTTCTGGGCGCCAGCATCCTGGGCGACGGACTCGCGGGACTTGGCCGGTGAGTCCGACGCCTGGCCGCGCTTGTGGCACGGGCTTGGCACGGTTGGGGATCATGCGAAAGGGCCAGTTCGAGAGGATCAAGCCTCTGAACTGGCCCTTAGCCATGTGCCCCCGGCAGGATTCGAACCTGCGACACCCGCTTTAGGAGTTCGATCTATGCCCGCGTTCGGGGCCGTCGACGGCTGGTCCGGCGGTCGCTCGGGGGCGCTGGTGTGTGCCGCCGTCCGGGCTCGTTGATGTCAGCGTTGGATGTCACCGAAACAGCTGCGGAACTGGGCAGACCTCCAACGGTTCCTCGGGTCGGTCGGCCCACTGCCACCACGTGTGCCGGTCCGCACACCGCCACAACGCCCGGCAGGTCCGTCGGCCGTCGTCTTCCCGTCCGGCGAGCACCAGGCCGCCCGACCTCAGGGGCTGGTCGCACTCGGGACAGGACAGGGCCTCGCTGCTCGTGTCGCGCACCCTAAACGCTGGCACCCTCGCATCAGTCGCCCGCGAACCATACGTAGCTGCCCGGGGTGGCCACGCACTGGTTCAATACCGCCGAGAGATCATCCAGTGCTGCGCGCTGCCGCTCGTCCGCGCACTTCTCCTTCAAGCCGGGCACCTCGACAAGGGCTGCTGCGGCCTCTTGCTCGTTCATCACCGTGTCCCCGTAGAGGTCAACGGCGGTAAGCCGACCGGAGATGCCGAGATAGTGCAGCGACCCCAGTGCGTCGGCCAACGCCTCGCAATGCCCGGAGCACCCTCGGAGGAACGTCGCACGCGACTTCTTCCAGTTACGGGCCGGCCGAGCAGAGTGCAGTTCCACATCGATTCCCACGCACGTCATGATGCCTGCCGCAGGGCCCTCCGTGCTGGGAGTGACCGATCAGCGATTGACCGGGACCTCGTAGACGATCTCGCACAGCGCGGCTGGCACCACGATGTCCGCCGTCTCGACCGGCCGCCCCTGGTCGCTGTAGTACGTCCGCCGGATGTGCGTGACCAGTGCGGCCTTCTGGATGCCCAGGAGTGAGGCTTCCTCGGCCGTGGCCGTCCTCGGCTCGGGCTGCTCAACGGCATGGTTGACGGTGACGCCGATCTCGGCCATCCGGTTCACGACTCCGGCCCCGGCGTGCGGGCCTCCTTCAGGGAGGACGACGAGGGAGCCCGCGGTGAGGTCGTACGGCTCCCAACTCGTCGAGAGTTGAACCGGCTTGCCGTCCGCCAGGAACTCGTACGCCGTCCGGACGCACAGCTCGCCTTCGGCAATCCCGAGCCGCGCGGCGATGTCGGAAGGCGCTGGCACCTTGGCATCCGTCCGGCTCTCCCAATCGCCCTGCTTGCCCACGGCTCTCATATCCGTCCGGAAGGGCGACTCGCTGGGGTGTTCCCGGGCCGACGATCGCACGACCCGCACCCGCCGTCGAGGCTCGGCTACGTACGTACCCGACCCGGCGCGGCCCTCCAACACTCCGTGGGAGATGAGCAGTTCCTGTGCCCGGCGGACCACGTTCTCGCCCACTCCGCACTCCTGGCCGATCTGGGCGCGGGAGGGCAGGCGATCGCCCGGCTCCCACACGTGCTCCGCGATCCGTCGCCGGAGTTCGTCGGCGATACGGAGGTAGGGCGGCTGCTCAGGCATATGGAAAATCTAGTCCACTAGCTCTAATCTAGTTAACTAGCTTCACTGAAAGTGATCGCCGGTGACGGAGGCTGCCCTGTGCCCGCTTCGGAAGTTAGCGCGGCGGTCATCGCCGCACGGCTGTCCAACCTCGGGCTTCCCACGCGAGTGGAGGAACACCGCCGTCACACGTCGGTCGAAGCGGAGGTGCCGGACGGGCTCTCCGCCGAGTTATGGCGGGAGGTCCTGGACGTGGTGGCTGAGGCCGACCGGTTCGGGCTTCTCGCCACCAGCCTGAACGGCCGCACCCTCTGGGCGGTCGTACGCAAAACGGTCCCCACGACGGGCAATGTCGGGGGACCGAGCCATCAGCGATAGGAGCTGAACAGCGTGCTCAACCGTATCCGCCGCGCCGTCTCCCTCACCAGGGCGCGTCCCTCCGCCAAGGGCAGGCACTGTCGCCCTTTAACGGCCGTCCGCCAGCCAATCGCTTCCACTCTCCCCGTGTCCGCTGATGCGTTGACAGCCATCCTGGGTCGGACCTCCACCGACGCGGACCGTCGGCACTCGCTCGCGGCTGAAGACATCGCACTCGTCCGCCCGTACGTGCTGGCCTGGGAGGAACGTGTGTGCACGCGCTCAGTGGTCGTCGCTCCCCATCTGCCGATCAGCGCGTGGTCGGCCCTCATGGGGTCCCACTGATGCCCTCAATGCCGTCTCGCCGACATCTCCCCAGCGCGGACGCCTCGGCCGTTCCCTACCGCTCGACCGCCTGCCGCATCGGTACGCACCTGGCCTGCGCGGAGTCTTCCCCGGCTGCGGCTCCGGTCGACCTTCCGGTGATCTACGAGGCGTGTGAATGCCCGTGCCACCCGTCAGCCGACCGATTCCCTGCCGCGGAGGTGGAGCGATGAGCGCATGGGCCCCCGGCGGCGGGCTGGTCGCCAGCATCGAGGTCACCGCGGCCACCGTGCAGCGCGGCGACGTCATCCAAGTCGGCGGCCACGCCGCCCGGGTGAGAGACCTCTTCCAACTCCCCCAAGGGGCCAAGCAACTGGTCTTCGAGTCGGGCGAACTGCTGACCATCCACGCGCGCAGCCGGCTCGTCGCCGTGCGGTCGCTGAGAAGGAGGTGACTGGGCCCGTGCCCTCTCGCCATCACGACATCGCCGACGACCTCCGCCGCCAGATCGCGACCGGCCGCATCCAGCCCGGCGAACGCCTGCGGTCCGAGGCCGACCTGGCCGGCCGGTACAAGGTCAGCACGGTGACGCTACGGAGGGCTCTCTCCGTGCTTCAGGGGGAGGGCCTCGTCGACAAGATCCACGGCAAGGGCAACTTCGTCCGCCTCCCCCTTCGCAAGATCATGTACGTCGGCGGCTGGGGAACCCTGGACCCGTGGACCGCGGCCGAAGCGGCTTTGCGCGTCACCGTTCGCACCACCACGGTTCAAGCGCACGGACGGCTCGCGACCTTGCTCAACATCCCCGCGGGCAGCCCCCTCACCGAGTTCTCGTGCCTCAGCCTCGAAGGAGCGTCACCGCGAGGACTAGCCCGCATCTACCTCCCGCGCGACCTGGCACCGGTCGGAGTGCTCGACGACGAATCCGCTTACGGAGAAGCGGCCACAAGGTTCGCCGTTCTCGGTCCTCCGCCAGCTGCTGTCCGGGAGACGGTATGCGCCCGCCCGCCGACACCGGACGAAGCGTCGGCCCTTCGGATCAGCTCTACCGTGTCTGTCCTCGCGATCACGCGCACCGCTACAGACTCCGCCGGGCGTGTGGTCGAAGCCGCGCTGCTGGCCTTCCTGGGTGACCGCATCGACGCGGTCTTCACCACCCACCACGTGATCGACGAGAGGCAGACGCAAGGATGACGGCACAAGACGAACTGCGGCTCCTCCCGTGGTCGGGCCCTGGGGGCAACCCCTGCTACCTGAGTACCGACGACCGGGACGGATTCATGTCCCGCCTGGCGGACAACATCGAGGCGATCCAACTCGGCACGGCCGCCGAGCTGCTGGAGCGAGCCTCCGAAACGCTCGATGGCCAGGCTGCGGACCCAGAGGAAAAGCAACGGCTGGCGAAGGAACTGACCGGGGCCCTACGCGACGTCCTCCGCGTCGCGATCAGCCGCGGTCACCTGCTGGCGGTGAACGAACCACACAGCACCTGAAGAGGCGTCCGCACAACGGCGTCTGGCGATGACGGCCCTCCCTTCTACACGGGGAGGGGAGCCCTAACACCAATCGGGCTCCCCTCCCCGTCACGCTGTGCCGACCCGCTCCAGAGCGCATCGCACACCGAAGCGCAGGCGAACCCTTCCCGCCGATCTCGTCCAAGCTGTTTAGTGTCATTGGACCTTGACCGCGTGCCACCGAACCTCGATGGATGTGAGCTTGCGCTGGTCAGGTCGCGCGAGCGGTTAGGGCAGCACACGATGCCTATGGCTGGCCGGGCAGCAGGTCTTGCAACCGCTGTGCCAGACCATTCACGCCCAAGGGAGCGTTCGACTCAGGCCCCGCCGCGATCGTCTGGACCAGCCCCGCGACAACCTCAGCCCGCTTCTCATCGGACAGGCCTGTATCGGCCAGCAACCTCTCTGCCGCCAGGTAGCGGGAGAACTCCAGCGGTTGATCAAAGTACGCCTTGAGGTGGTCAGCTGCAGACTGCTGGGACTTCACAAAAGTCTTGCTGATAAACCCAGCCAGCGCTGCCGAGACCGCCCCAAGTCCGCCCGTCACGATCGCGCCGGTCGTGTTGCTCACGTTCAAGGCCAGAATGACGAAAAGCACCAACAGTGCAAAACCGATCACCATTGAGATCTGCGCGCTCACGAACGATCGCCGTGCCTGGTTCGTGGCAATCTCGTGGTAAAGGTCCAGTCGGCGATGAGTCAGCGACCACAACCGAGCCAGCGCCAGATCCCGCTGATGGTGTTGCGTATCTGCCTCTTCCCGGGGTGCCGAGAGGCCCCCGGGCACCACGATTGCCGGTCCGGAGCGAGCAGCCAGAGCACCTTCCACTCCGCGCTCGGCTTCTCGAACGCGCTCACGACCGGCATCGATGGCTCGGTCGGCCTGGCGCTGTTGCGCCCATGCGGCCAAAGCCCCGACACCCGTAGCCACAAAGGACGCTGTAGCTACACCCAACCAGGCCGCCGAATCACCCTTCGTCGAGCCTTCGGAAAGCCGAGGGATGACCCATGCAATCCCTGCGATCACGGCTCCGGCACCCACGGTGACGCCGACCAAGCGGCCGAGCCGCGTCAACTGTGACGACGAGGAACTTTCCGGCGACGGCTCATTACCCATAGCTGACCAGCATGGTCATCAAGCATCAGTCTCGCCATAGGAACCGCAGAATTGAGAACTATCCAGCGGGCTGACCGCGCGACCGTGAACCCCAGTTGCGCCGCTCAAGCTTCCCTACGTTGTTCTGCGGGACCGGGCGAGCCCTTCGTATGGTTGGCCCACCCAGGGGCGTCGGGTGTGGCTTTCAAGGTTCTGCCGCCTGTGGCTTCCATCGATTGGCCGCCCGATGCCCCACGACGACTCGGCTGCCAATTAGGAATTGCGAATGATCGCTCCGTAGGGAATCGACAGCGAGGTCGTCCGTCGGGAGGCACCAGCACACCCCCGCACGGAGGCACCATGGCCAGGATCTGGGCCGGCATCGACGCAGGCAAGACCCATCACCACTGCGTCGCGATCGACGAGAGCGGCCGTCGGCTGCTGTCCCGGCGCGTCGCCAACGACGAACCCGAACTTCTCCAACTCCTCGCCGACGTCCTGGCCCTGGGCGAGACGGTGACCTGGGGCATCGATCTGGCCGACGGCGGAGCCGCCCTCGCCATCACGCTCCTCCTCAATCACGGCCAGCCGGTGCTTTACCTCTCCGGCCGGGCCATCCACCGGGCCTCCGAGGGCTACCGCGGCGAAGGCAAGACTGACGCCAAAGACGCCGCCGTCATCGCCGATCAGGCTCGTATCCGCCGCGACCTTCACCCCTTACGGGCTGGCGACGAGACCGTCACCGACCTCAAGATTCTCACCGGCCGTCGCATGGACCTGGTCGCCGACCGCACCCGCACCGTCAACCGGCTCCGTGCTCAACTCACCGGCATCTTCCCCGGTCTGGAGCGTGCGCTCGACGTCACCAACGTCGGCCCGCTCGTCTTGCTGTCCGGCTACCAAACGCCGGTCGCCCTCCGCCGGATCGGCCGCAAGAGGCTGGAGACGTGGCTGCGCAACCGCAAGGTCCTTCGCGCCGACCAGCTGGCCGAGGTCGCCTTTGAAGCGGCCGAGCGCCAGCACACCAGCCTGCCGGGCGAGGGACTGACCGCTCGGATGGTGCATACGCTGGCGGCGGAGGTGATGGGCCTCAACCAGCGAGTCGCCGAGATCGACAAGCTCATCGAGGCCCGGTTTCGCGAGCACCACCACTTCGAAGTAATCACCAGCATGCCCGGCCTGGGCATCATCCTCGGTGCCGAGTTCCTGGCCGCCACCGGCGGCGACATGAGCGTCTTCGGCACTCCCGACCGCCTCGCCGGCTTCGGAGGCGTCGCCCCAGCACCACGAGATTCCGGGAAGATCAGCGGCAATCTACGGCGCCCCCAGCGATACAACCGCAGACTCCAACGCGTCTTCTACACCTCCGCCTTGTTCAGCATCCGAACGTGCGAGGAATCCCGGCGGTTCTACGATCGCAAACGTGCCGAGGGTAAGCGTCATACCCAGGTCGTCCTGGCTCTCGCTCGCCGCCGCGTCAACGTCCTCTGGGCCCTTCTGCGGGACGGACGGCGCTACGAGCCGGCTCCGCCGGCAAGGGCTGCCGCATAGGAAGGGACGCGACACGCTGCGCGCGGCCAGTTGGTCTGACCGACCCCGTCAGACCAGGCAAAACTCGTTATCTTCCGGGTCTGCCATCACCACGTGATCCGGCCTGCCCTGCAACTCGTCCTCGCGGACCACGGTCGCGCCCGCAGCGGTCAACCGCTCCACCGCCTCGACCACGCGCGGCCAGCGCACCTCCCACGGGGTTTCACGGCCGCCACCAACTTGCACGTCGATATGCAGCCGGTTCTTCGCCACCTTCGGCTCCGGCACCTTCAGGAAGGACAAGGTGGGGCCCACGCCGTCCGGATCTGAGAGGTACGCCCCGTCATCCCACTCGTCCTCCGGAACCTCATGATGCGAGAACCACTCCTCCCAGCTCCCGAACCCTGCGGGCGCGGGCTTCTCCTCGTAGCCCAACGCCAGCGCCCAGAACGCGGCCAGTTTCGCCGGGTACGCGCAGTCGATCGTCAAGCTCCACTTGGTCGCCATGAGCCCTCCCCAGTCGGATGAACGGACTGTACCGCGCACCTCCGACACATCCTGCCCGCTACCTCAAGCGTGCGCCGCGGCTTGACGAACGGCATTAGGAATCGGTGGCCCGGGACACAAGCGCAGCAGGAGTGGAGCGCCACCTACCGGCCGCTCGCCGCCCGCCCGGTCGAACCGAGCTGCGGCGGTGTCTGTATCGACTGCCTGCTCAGGTGTTCTTCCATCCCTATTGGCGGCAACGGGATGGCGCCAGCGGCCCACCGGATGACTCACTGCAATGTGGAGCCGCCCGTCTCGGATGATCTTGAAAGCAGGTCCGGACCGCATCGCGTGATCACGCATCCGTCCTCCCCTACGAGCGGCCGACGCGTTGGCGTGGACGGCGAGGACGACCGCCGAACCGGAAGCGTAGGGAGTGGAACTTTGGACGATGACCCCTTCGTCCCGAAGCAACTTGGGTGAGGGCACTGCCTTGGGCTGGTGTGCAGTTCACCTGCGCAGATAGTCCGCAGTCGTCCGCGCCCGTCCGCCGTCGTTCGTCGGTGTTGTCACGCAGTTAGACACTCACTGGCTGGGCGCCTGATGTCCCACTCCTGCTCTGGAGCGGACCCGGCACATCCTCGTACCCACCTGAGTGTCAACGGTCCTTGCCGAGGGTGGGAAGGCCGCCGCGGAAGGGGCGGTATGCGGAGCCGTTCGCACGAGGCGTGATACCAAGCTTCTTCTTCAGCGCGGCCAGGTGTTCCGCGTCGGCGGACGCCTGCTTTGCCTCGTCCTCGGCCGCCCGTAGCCGTGCTGCCTCCGTGTCGGAGACGATCCGCTTCGGCTTCCCAGAGATGATTTCCGCTGTCTCGTGGAGGAACCCGAGTCCCCAGAGCCGGTACTGTTCGGCGGCCTCGCTGTTGCCGTTCTCGAGTGCCTTGCGCTGCTGTGCTTCGAAGTGCCGGGCCGTGTTGATGCAGAAGGTGTGCCGGCTTTTACCGATCCAGGTCTTCCCCGACATGGTGTTGTCGCTGGCTCCCATGGTCCCCCCTCGACGCCTGTGACGGATCGTATACGCCTGAACACAAGCTGACCGTGAGCCCTCAGCTTGGGAAGCTGCGGGCTCCCGGTACCGAGCTGACCCGGTTTTACGCCCCGTTCGTGGTCTCGTTGGACGTAGCGGATCCCTGGCCATTCCTCGCTCGATCTGGGTGCCCTTGTTGTTCGTCTCGGTGGACTTGTCACGCTTGCCGTCCATTTACGCTCTATGAAGCCTCTCTTTTATGTCTGCATATAGTTCCATAGTTTTCCCTATGGGGCTAACAATAATTCCGACGTTATGGCTTGAAAGGGTTACGGTAATCCCGCCCAAGGTTGACGCGTCGAGCCCCACAACGCGCTCATAGGCGATGCGGTCAACTGGCTCACGCTGCCTGCGCGGAACATACATTATGGCATGAGCGGTCAGGGCTAGGAGGCCATATGGTGGCGTGACGGGCTTTGCCACATCCCACGCCTTTTTCAGATCAGATTTCTCCTTCTCTACCTCATAATTTGAGGAAACAAGGAAGCGTCCAATTGCCAAGTTGACGATCTCAATTTCCTGATGCCTACCCAGGGAAGCGACTAGGCGATCTAATTCTTTCCTCCTGTATGTGGCCGTGTACTTGTCCGGAATCCTGCCCAAAAAATTGGGAACCTGGACCTTTTTGCGGAAGATTCGCTCGACTTCGATAAATCGAGCGGCCTGGTCCCTTGTTGCTCCCTGAGGAACTTCATTTTGAGGCCCTGTCAGTAGTCTGATTGCTGACAGGATGCGGCGAAAGTCGTCGTCAAAGCTATCTGCGCTCAGCGTGAGTGCTTGCTTAGATAGAAGGCCTTGCAAGCTTTGAGGAAGGGTGACCGGCGATGGGAGTTTGGCACCCTCGACCAAGATAGGAATTATTTCCTTGCCTTGGCTTAACGCCGACTCAATTTCTTTGCGGACCCAGTCGTTTTTAGCATGTAGGGAGGGTATCCCGCCAGCGCTTTCGGCATTCCAATTGGCGCCAACTAGCGCCAACAATACGTCACACTTCGCGATTGCTTCCGCTATGTGAGTCGTGAAGTCTGTTCCAGCGGGTACGCTGTCAAGGTCTTTGAATATATTTGGAGCCCCTAAGTGGCCTGTCAGGCGGTGATGAAGCCATCCGGCATAGGCGGATGTGTCACGCCGTCGGTAGTTGATAAAAACGAATGCCTTCTTATTTCCCACAGGGCGCCCCGTTTCGGCCTACGATTCGGCGATGCGCGCTACGCCGGACCGTGCTTAAGTCCTAAGTAACTTCGCCGATGGTACTGCGGTTAGCTAAGCAATGTCTATATGTCCTAGTCCTACTCCTAGGTCGACTGGTCGCCGCTCGAGCTCGATTGCGTGTTCGATATTGCCATCACTGTAGGGCTTGACCTTTTGTATCTAGCTCTTGAGCTGACAGTAGAACTCGCGTGTTAGTTCGGTATGGTTGATCGTGTCTGGCACCTACTACGAACCGATCTAAGCAATCCGCGTCGCTAATTGATACGGCGTGCACCGACCCGCAACTCGGGCGTCGGCGGCGGCGCTGCGCGCATAGGAGTCAGCGCCGTCGACGGCACTCCCCGCAGACGACCTTGGCCACTCCAAGGTCCAGAGAGTCGCAAATGATCCTGTTGCGTCGCAATCTGCGAGGGTGGCTTCGGCTCCCGACTACCACCGCTGGGAAGACCAATCCGCCGCACGGGCGGCTGCTCAGACCCCGTCTACCTGGCCGGCTGGGTCCTCCACAAGGACAAGACGACCGGCGAGGCCCGTGCACCACTACTTCACCGAACACGGGCCCGCCGGACTCTGTCTCGCCTGCGGCAACCGCCGCCTCCCGTTGCCCGGCCTAGGCCTGGACCTACGCGGGCGACACCTACGACCTCATCCGTGCGGGCTCGCCGGTGACGACCGACGCGCCATCCCAGCCACCATCAGCGACCACCCCGGCGTCTTCGCCACCCTCACCGCACCTTCGATCGGCCCGGTACACAACCGGCCCGGCCGAGGCATCTGTCGCTGCGGCACCCACCAGGCCGCCGACGACCCGGCTCTGGGCACCGCCCTCGACCCGGCAACGTACGACTACTCGGGTGCCGTCCTGTTCACAACGACGCCGGGCAGCTCTGGCAGCGCTTCACTACCCGGCTCCGCCGCGAGATCGCCGCCCGCGCCGGCTTCACCCGCCGAGAACTCGCCGACGACCTACGCGTCTCGTACGGCAAGGTCGCCGAACTCAGAAACGCGGCGCCCTGCACTTCTGTGCCGTGATCCGCCTTGACGGCCCCGGCACCACCGCCCGCCTGGGCAACGGTCGACCTCCTCGCCGATGCCATCCGCGCGGCCGTCGCACACTCGTACACCTCGTCTCGATCCCGGCCGCCGAGGACCAGCTCGGCTTCCGAGGCCACTTCTCCTCCAAGTCCCGCCGCTACTCGACCACTCTCGGCGCTTCCGTCAGGCCCGTGCCGACTACCGCGGGGCCAGGAACACGCCGCCCTCGGCCTCGACGACCAGGAGCCGGACACAGTCCTCGTCCTCGCCGACTGGCAGTACGCCGGTCAAGGCCACGGTCTACCGCGGTTGACCCGCGAGCGGAACGTGCCAGAGAACCCTGGTCGGGCGGCGTGTGCGCTCCCTTCGTGCGCTGGTTGCGACCTTGCGTGACCTGCCTGGCCGCAGCACGGTCTAGGTGGATGCTGCTCGGTGCCTGCAAGTCCACCAAGGAAGGGCGGTACGTAGTGGGTTCAGCCAGTCAGTGGGCACGTGAGACCTTCGGAGACATAGCCAGCGAACTGGCCGACAACATCCCAGCTTGCCTCTCCCGGGCTCATGATCGAGCACGCACGGGGCAGGAGGGCGTCCATACCCAGACGCTCGAAGCCTATGGGCATGGCCTATATGCGGTGCAATACGAGGAACTGGCCGCTGGCATCTCCAAGTTTGGCGAACCAGTGCGCCTGCAAGGGCGCACGATGATGCTTGTTCGCGGGAACCTTATCTACCCCCTCCGCTACGCCAAGAAGGATGTGCCCGTCACGGCTGCACGTCTCCGTCGAGCTACAGGCTTCCGAGCAGACCTGATCCGACGCCACGGCCCGCCGGCCATGCAGCAAGCATTCGACCTGGACCTCGGGGAGCTCGAGGACGCCGAGGTCCACCCGGACCTGGAGCTGCTTCCCGAAGACGTGCGGCTTGTCCTGGTCGCCTACGCCTGCGCAATGGAGAAGGGAGTCATGCGCATTGAGTGGGGCTCTGCGGAGCTACGTAGGGAGGACCGGTATCTGATCTGGCACCGTCACGAGGCGCTGCCAATCGCAGGTTGACCCGCAGCGGTGAGCAGGCGGACGCAAGCCTCGGCAGCTGAGGATGCAAGTTCTGCGGGTGCAGGCATAACCCTTCCAGTGTGCAGATCATCGCCGGGACCCCAGCCAGGGCGAGGTGCGGGTGGTCACCTGTGCGTGCTGTCTGTCAGCGTTGGTGGTCTCCGACGGCCCAGCGAGCTGGCTCACGATCACTGCATTGCAGGCGGACGTGATCAATCTTGAACGCAGCGGGTCGGAACTGCTGGCCCAGCGGGCCGGACAACGAAGATCCGATGTTCTCCGCGTTTACCCTCTCTCGCCCCGGACGTCGCAGTACGCTACGCAGAGACACAGCTAAGCAGCCACGTCAGAGCTTGAACATCGCGCTCTCGACGTTAGGTAAAGGGGGGCCCATGGCTCGTCGCACTTTCTTCAGCTTCCACTACGAGCGTGATGTTTGGCGTTCAGCGGTGGTACGGAAGAGTGCAGTCCTCAAGCCGGACATCTCTCCAGAGTTTATCGATGCCTCCCTTTGGGAGGAGTCGAAACTCAAGGGAGACGACGCATTGCGCAAGCTCATCACAGACGCCCTATACGGAACCACGGTCACTGCTGTACTCATTGGCGCTGAAACGAGCATGAGGCGCTGGGTTAATTACGAGATTTCCCAGAGCATCGAGCGCGGGAACGGGCTTTTCGGGATTTACATCCACAACATCCGCGATCAGCACGGCAACAGGGATAGCAAGGGCATCAATCCGCTTGACCCGGAGTTCGCGACTTACGACTGGGTCAACGACGATGGGTACAATAACTTGAGTAAGTGGGTAGAAGCTGCTTATGACGAGAGGTAGTCGTGCAGGAATGTGATTTTTGCGCCATCGGCACGGGAGAAGCGCCAGCGATCGTCGTCTGGGAAGACGAGGAAAACCTGGCATTTTTCCCGCGCCGCCCTGCGGTTGTCGGCCACACTCTGATAATCCCAAAACGTCATTATGACGACCTCTTCGAGTTGACTGATCCCGCGGTAGCAAGCCTCACGCAGGCAGTCGCCAGAGTCGGTCGGGGCCTGCGGAGAGCTCTGAGTCCAGACGGCATGAACCTCATCAATTCAACCGGCAAGGCAGCTACTCAGTCAGTTTTCCATGTTCATATGCACCTGGTTCCCAGATGGACCGGTGATCGATTTGGTGACATCTGGCCCCCGAGTGAGCCCTGGGCCGGTGAAGTCAAAGCAGAAGTCGCCGACATGGTGAGGCGTGAACTTAACCCCTCGCGACCCTGATTATTCCGCCTACAATGAAAGCAATATCAACAAGCGCCAGAGTGCCATAAAAGTTGACCATCGTGTGGGATCGAATCACCTTACCCCAAGGCACAACGGCGTGATATGGCTGAACATTCATCGAGAAAAGCTCGACAGGGGTTGCAGGCTTTCTAACGTCGTCATAGAGCTTGCGAAATAGTCTCTCCTGGCGAAGGAAATAGCTGTCGAGCAGCCAAAACCCGCCAATTGGAATGATCCCGGCGGCGGCAATTTTCCAGCCGGGATTATTCGCTGAAATCCCAAAGAAGACTCCAGCAACGGTCATCGTCCACCCCTTGATCAGGAATGATCCGTTGCCCAGTCGAGCCACTATCGCTTGTATAAATTCGAGGTGCTTGATCTCTTCCTGAGTGATGGATTGGTTGGCGGAGCTACCTGATGACACGTGGTCCCCTGATTTCGCGCCGAGGCTTCGAAGGTTAATAAGTAGCCCATCCGAGCTTCGATACACAAGGGCACCCAGCCTCGGGCGGCTGAGCCCACAAGGTCGGTGGAGCGGCTTTGGGCGGGAGCTGCTTTGGGGCGAGTGATCATGGCCCCGTAAGCTCATGGCGAGTCGGGCAGTCTGTGGACCTAACGTCGCGTCCCCAAGGTGTGGTTGATGCGCGCTTGGCGTTGAGGGGGTTGACGGCCATCGAGGCCCCTGGCAGGTCGGATATTGGTGAGA
>NZ_JBHWVI010000010.1:0-84322 GCF_042737005.1 Streptomyces sp. NPDC060027 | reverse complement strand
CGTCTGCGCGTAAGCGTTTACGTCCTCAGTCCCGCCGGGCCCGCCCCGCCTGGAGCGGAATGATCTGTACCGGTATCGTCGATGCGTGACTCCTCGGTGGCCCGCCGGTGGAATGTCCGCTGCCGCGCTCGGCGGAGTCGCCGTGAAACCGCCTCGACCAGGGGAGATGCCATGTCCGGCCGTACGACCGCGAGCCGTCGTACCGTCCTGCGGGGAGCGGCGCTCACCCCGGTCGCCGGGCTCGGCCTCGCCGCGTGCTCCGGCGGCAGCGGCGGCGGAGGCCCCGCGGCGCCGACCGCCCCCGTCGTGCTGGGTGCGGAGAGCGAGGTCGCCAAGGGCGGTGCTCAGCTCTACCAGGACCAGAACGTCGTGGTCAGCCGCGCCGGGAACGGTTCGCTCAAGGCCTTCAGTTCGATCTGCACCCATGCGGGGTGCGCCATCAACAATCTGGAGGGCACGACGCTGGTGTGCCCGTGCCACGGCAGTGAGTTCGACGCCACGACGGGCATGGTGCTGCGGGCGCCGGCCACCGTGCCGCTCGACGAGCTGTCCGTCGAGGCGAAGGACGGGAAGATCGTCGCCGGGCCGGGCGCCTGAGCCGAGGCGCGGGCCGGACCGATCCGGCGCCCGCGGCCGGGCGGGCGGTCAGTCCCAGTCCCAGCCGATCCCCACGATCCCCGACCGCACGCGCGGCTCGACCAGGTGCACCGAGCGGTGGCGGCCGCTCAGCGCCAGTTCCTGGCGGCCACTGCGCGGCGCGGCCGCCGAGTGCTGGGTGAAGCGGTGGCAGCGCACGGGCAGCGCGTTCTCCGTGAAGTGCACCTGGAGTGCGTACTGTCCGCCCGCGAAGCCGAACCCGCGGACGTACTCGCTGGACGTCCCCGCCGTACCGTCCTCGACGCCGTAGCGGAAGAGGAACGTATCGCCTGCCCGTAGCCGGGTGTCGAAGAGCAGTTCGGCGACGAGCACACCGGTGTCGCGGTGCCAGCGCACCCGGCCCGTACGGCAGTTCTCCAGGGCCCGGACCGTCGTAAGCTCCGGCGCGCATCCGGGGTCGCCGTGGTGGATGGCCATATAGCGGTCCACGCCGTCCTTGTGGGCGCGCACTATGTGGTGCGACTCGCGGCCCAGCAGTTCGCGATGGGCGCCTATGTGGACCCGCTCGTGATGGCCGATGGTGTGCAGACCGCCGTCTAGCGGTGACTCCAGCTCGGTCAGCAGCCGTTCGAGGACACCGGAGGCCTCCACCAGGGAGCGGTACGAACGCCCCGTCGGACGCTCGGGGTCCGAGCGCTCCTCGGCCTTGGCCAGCAGCCTGATCAGTGACTCGTCGGGCAGCTGGAGGATCTCCTCCAGGGCGCGCACGGCCCGCAGCGACTCGGGCCGCTGGGGGCGCCGGGCGCCCTGCTGCCAGTAACTCAGGCTCGTCACCCCGACCTTGACGCCGTAGCGCGACAGATGGTGCTGGACGCGTTGCAGCGGCAGTCCGCGGGCGGCGATCGCGGCGCGCAGCGCGACATGGAAGGGGCCGCCCCGCAGGGCCGTCTCCAGTTCCGCCGTGGCGACGTCCGCGTGCTGTGTGCCGTGCCGCATGCAGGGGGCCTTTCTGTGGATGTTCACTACGGCTGGTCAGGCCGTTCGTGCGGGTCGGGGCCGCCCGGTGGGCGCGCGGGGGCTGTTCACCCGCGGGTTTCGCCGTTCACGCCCCGAGTTCCCCCGCATTGAAGCGTGTTGACCAAGTCCCGACAACACCTGATGCTCAACATGCCTCACCGCAGCCCCGGACGTGCTCCGTCCCTCCTCGACCCCACCCGGGAGCAACTCGATGCGCCACGGACGACGACTGGTCGCTCTCGCCGCGGTTCTGGCCGCCCTGGGCGCCGCCCCGGCGGCCGCGGCCGCCGGGCGCGCGGACGAGCACCCCGGTGCCCCGGTGGTCGCGGACAGGATCCCGGGCACCGGGTCCCCGCGGCTCGGCGCGGCGACGGGACACGGCGCACCGCGGAACGGGCGCGGAGCCCACCGGGACGGCCGGGGCCCGGGCGAGGACAAGGGAGCCGGGCGCGAAGGGGCCCCTGCCGACGGTGCCGACCGGACCGACCCCTTCGTCGTGGCCGCGTCGGCACTGGCCGGCGTCGGAGCCCTCGTCGCGCTCGTCCTGAGCGTCTCGCGGGCTCTGCGCCGACGCCGCGGCTGACACCGCGAGGGCTGTGCCTCCGTCCACAGGCGGGCCGGGAGCCGACCGCGCTGTCGGCCCGCGCCAGTAGGGTGTGTGGCATGGCCGACCCCTCCAGCTACCGCCCCAAGCCGGGACAGATCCCGGACTCTCCCGGGGTGTACAAATTCCGCGACGAGCACCGCCGGGTGATCTACGTCGGAAAGGCGAAGAGCCTGCGCCAGCGCCTGGCGAGCTACTTCCAGGACCTGGCGAATCTCCACCCGCGCACCCGCACCATGGTGACCACGGCCGCGTCGGTGGAGTGGACGGTCGTGTCCACGGAGGTCGAGGCCCTTCAGCTGGAGTACTCCTGGATCAAGGAGTACGACCCCCGTTTCAACGTCAAGTACCGCGACGACAAGAGCTATCCCTACCTCGCGGTGACGATGAACGAGGAGTTCCCGCGGGTGCAGGTGATGCGCGGCCACAAGAAGAAGGGCGTGCGCTACTTCGGTCCCTACGGGCACGCGTGGGCCATCCGCGACACCGTCGACCTGCTGCTGCGCGTCTTCCCGGTCCGCACCTGCTCCGCGGGCGTCTTCAAGAACGCCTCCCGCACCGGCCGGCCCTGCCTCCTCGGTTACATCGGCAAGTGCTCCGCCCCCTGCGTCGGACGGGTCACGCCCGAGGAGCACCGCGAGCTGGCCGAGGAGTTCTGCGACTTCATGGCGGGCCGTACGGGGACGTACATCCGCCGTCAGGAACAGCAGATGACGGACGCCGCCGAGGAGATGGAGTACGAGCGCGCGGCCCGGCTGCGCGACGACATCGAGGCCCTGAAGAAGGCCATGGAGAAGAGCGCGGTCGTGCTCGCCGACGCGACCGACGCCGACCTCATCGCCGTCGCCGAGGACGAGCTGGAAGCCGCGGTGCAGATCTTCCACGTGCGCGGCGGACGTGTGCGGGGCCAGCGGGGCTGGGTCACGGACAAGGTCGAGGCGGTCACCACCGGTGACCTCGTCGAACACGCGCTCCAGCAGCTCTACGGCGAGGAGACGGGCGACTCCGTCCCCAAGGAAGTGCTCGTCCCGGCGCTGCCCGAGCCGGTGGAGCCCGTTCAGGAGTGGCTCACCGCACGCCGCGGGTCGAACGTGTCGCTCCGCATCCCGCAGCGCGGCGACAAGAAGGCGCTCATGGAGACCGTGCAGCGCAACGCCCTCCAGGCGCTCGGTCTGCACAAGACCAAGCGCGCCTCCGACCTGACCACCCGCTCGCGTGCCCTGGAGGAGATCGCCGAGGCGCTCGACCTGGACAGCGCGCCCCTGCGGATCGAGTGCTACGACATCTCGCACCTCCAGGGCGACGACGTCGTGGCGTCCATGGTGGTCTTCGAGGACGGGCTCCAGCGCAAGAGCGAGTACCGGCGCTTCCAGATCAAGGGCTTCGCGGGCCAGGACGACGTCCGCTCCATGCACGAGGTGATCACCCGCCGCTTCAAGCGCTACCTCGTCGAGAAGGAGAAGACGGGGGAGTGGACGGACGGCCAGGACGCCTCTTCGGAGACCGTCGCCCCGGGAGCCCCGGGAGCCCCGGGAGCCCCGGTCTCCGGGACCTCCGCCTCCGGGACCTCCGCCTCTCAGACTCCGGCCTCCCAGGCTCCGGTCTCCGGGACTCCGGCCTCCCAGGCTCCGGTCTCCGGGACCCCGGCCTCCCAGGCTCCGGTCTCCGGGACCCCGGCCTCCCAGGCTCCGGTCTCCGGGACCACGCTCACCGAGGACCCTCTCTCCGTGAGTGCCTTCTCCGAGGACGACGGCCGCCCCAAGCGCTTCGCCTACCCTCCTCAGCTCGTCGTCGTCGACGGCGGCCGGCCACAGGTCGCCGCCGCCCAGAGGGCCCTCGACGAGCTCGGCATCGACGACATCGTCGTGTGCGGACTCGCCAAGCGCCTGGAGGAGGTGTGGCTGCCGGACGAGAACGACCCGGTGGTCCTGCCGCGTACCAGCGAGGGCCTGTACCTGCTCCAGCGGGTCCGGGACGAGGCCCACCGCTTCGCGATCACCTACCAGCGCGCCAAGCGGGCCAAGCGCTTCCGGGCGGGCCCCCTGGACGATGTGCCGGGCCTCGGCGAGTCGCGCAAACAGGCACTGATCAAACACTTCGGTTCGGTGAAGAGGCTGCGGTCCGCGACGATCGACCAGATCTGCGAGGTTCCCGGCATAGGCCGAAAGACGGCGGAGACCATCGCCGTGGCCCTCGCCCAGGCGGCTCCGGCCGCACCCGCCGTGAACACGGCGACTGGCGAGATCATGGAAGACGACGAAGACGTGGCGCCCGAGACGACGGCGGGCACCGCGGAGGAGCCCGTGACCGCGGGCGCCTCGGACGAGCGACGGGGGCAGGAGACATGACCGAGAACGACGCGCGTGAAGCGGAACGGCCGGCGCAGGGCCAGGAAGAACACAAGGAAGCAAGCGAAGATCACGCGGAGCGGGAAGCACCACGGGAAGACGGAGCACAAGTGGGTACGGGCATCGAGACCGCGGGGACCGGAGTCCCGGACGCGGCCATTCCCGAGCTGGTGATCATCTCCGGTATGTCCGGAGCCGGCCGGTCCACGGCCGCCAAGTGTCTGGAGGACCTCGGCTGGTTCGTCGTCGACAACCTGCCGCCCGCCCTGATCCCCACCATGGTGGAGCTCGGCGCCCGCTCCCAGGGCAACGTGGCACGGATCGCGGTCGTCGTCGACGTGCGCGGCCGCCGGTTCTTCGACAACCTCCGCGAATCCCTCGCCGACCTGGAGTCCAAGCACGTCACCCGGCGGATCGTCTTCCTGGAGTCCTCGGACGAGGCCCTGGTGCGCCGCTTCGAGTCCGTCCGCCGACCGCACCCCCTCCAGGGCGACGGCCGCATCGTGGACGGCATCGCCGCCGAGCGCGAGCTGCTGCGCGAGCTGCGCGGTGACGCCGACCTGGTCATCGACACCTCCAGCCTGAACGTGCACGAGCTGCGCGCCAAGATGGACGCCCAGTTCGCGGGCGAGGAGGAGCCCGAGCTGCGGGCCACCGTCATGTCCTTCGGCTTCAAGTACGGCCTCCCGGTCGACGCCGACCTGGTCGTGGACATGCGCTTCCTCCCCAACCCGCACTGGGTCCCCGAGCTGCGCCCCTTCACCGGCCTGAACGAGGAGGTCTCGGCGTACGTCTTCAACCAGCCCGGGGCCAAGGAGTTCCTCGACCGCTACGCCGAGCTGCTCCAGCTCATCGCCGCCGGATACCGGCGCGAGGGCAAGCGCTATGTGACCATCGCGGTCGGCTGTACCGGCGGCAAGCACCGCTCGGTGGCGACCGCCGAGAAGCTCGCCGCCCGTCTCGTATCCCAGGGCGTGGAGACCGTGAAGGTGCATCGGGACATGGGGCGCGAGTGACCGGACGTACCACCCTGCGGCTGAACAGGCTCCGCCGGGAGACCCCCGGGGAACGCGCCGGACGGCCGGTCGCGGCGCGCGGTGCCAAGCCGCGCCGCCGTGGCGCCCAGCCCAAGGTCGTCGCCCTCGGCGGCGGCATGGGGCTGTCCGCCTCGCTCGCCGCGCTGCGCCGGATCACCGGAGACCTCACCGCCGTCGTCACCGTGGCCGACGACGGCGGCTCCAGCGGGCGCCTGCGCGACGAGCTGGGCGTTCTCCCGCCCGGTGATCTGCGCAAGGCGCTGGCGGCGCTGTGCGGCGACGACGACTGGGGCCAGACCTGGGCCCGGGTCATCCAGCACCGCTTCCAGTCCAAGGGCGAGCTGCACGAACACGCGGTCGGCAATCTGCTGATCGTGGCCCTGTGGGAGCAGCTCGGCGACCACGTCCAGGCCCTGGACCTGGTCGGCAAGCTGCTGGGCGCGCACGGCCGGGTGCTCCCCATGTCCGCCGTGCCCCTGGAGCTCCAGGCCCTGGTCAAGGGGCACGACCCGGACCGGCCCGACGAGGTCGACACGGTCCGGGGCCAGGCGAACGTGGCGCTCACCACCGGTGAGGTCCAGTCCGTGCACGTCGTACCGCACGATCCGCCGGCCGTGCCCGAGGCAGTGGCCGCGGTCCTCGACGCGGACTGGGTGGTCCTCGGCCCCGGCTCCTGGTTCTCCTCGGTCATCCCGCATCTGCTGGTGCCCGAACTCCTGGACGCCCTCATCCAGACGAAGGCGCGCCGGGTACTCTCCCTTAACCTCGCCCCGCAGCCCGGAGAAACCGAAGGCTTCTCCCCGCAGCGTCATTTGGAGGTTTTGGGACGACACGCCCCTAAACTCGCCCTGGACGTGGTGCTGGCCGACGTGGCCGCCGTGCCCGACCGCGACTCTCTCGTCGACGCCGCCAAGCGGTTCGGCGCCGCGGTCGAGCTGGCGCCGGTGGCCCGGACCGACGGATCTCCGCGGCACGACCCGGAGCTGTTGGCCGCCGCGTACGACCGTATTTTTCGGATGCATGGAAGGATCGGCCCATGGCGATGACGGCAGCGGTGAAGGATGAGATTTCCCGGCTTCCCGTCACCCGGACGTGCTGCAGGAAGGCGGAGGTCTCCGCCATTCTGCGGTTCGCGGGCGGCCTTCACCTGGTGAGCGGCCGGATCGTGATCGAGGCGGAGCTGGACACCGCGATGGCGGCGCGCCGCCTGAAGCGCGACATTCTGGAGATCTTCGGCCACAGCTCCGAACTGATCGTGATGGCGCCCGGCGGACTGCGCCGAGGCTCGCGCTACGTCGTGCGCGTCGTCGCGGGCGGCGACCAGCTGGCCCGCCAGACCGGGCTCGTGGACGGCCGGGGCCGCCCGATCCGCGGGCTGCCGCCGCAGGTGGTCTCGGGGGCCACCTGCGACGCCGAGGCGGCCTGGCGGGGGGCGTTCCTGGCCCACGGCTCGCTCACCGAGCCCGGCCGCTCCTCGTCCCTGGAGGTGACCTGCCCGGGACCGGAGGCAGCGCTCGCGCTGGTCGGCGCCGCCCGCCGGCTGTCGATCGCGGCGAAGGCCCGCGAGGTGCGCGGGGTGGACCGCGTGGTCGTCCGCGACGGGGACGCGATCGGCGCGCTGCTGACCCGTCTCGGCGCGCACGAGTCGGTGCTGGCCTGGGAGGAGCGGCGGATGCGCCGCGAGGTCCGCGCCACGGCGAACCGGCTCGCCAACTTCGACGACGCCAACCTGCGCCGCTCGGCGCGCGCCGCCGTCGCCGCCGGGGCCCGCGTCCAGCGCGCCCTGGAGATCCTCGCCGACGAGGTGCCGGAGCATCTCGCCGCCGCCGGACGGCTGCGCATGGAGCACAAGCAGGCCTCTCTGGAGGAGCTCGGCGCCCTCGCCGACCCGCCGCTGACCAAGGACGCCGTCGCGGGCCGTATCCGCCGGCTGCTGGCGATGGCCGACAAGCGGGCCCAGGACCTCGGCATTCCCGGGACGGAGTCGAACCTGTCCGAGGAGATGGCGGACAACCTCGCGGGCTGACCCGGCCGCCGCGACACGCCGTGCACGACGTGCGGGACGACCTGACGGAAGCTCAATACGCCGGTGCCGACACCCACTTGGGTGATCGGCACCGGCGTCCGTCCTTCGGCGAGGCGCCCTTGACTTGACCATGAAGTGTCATGAGCCTGGCATCTGTTCGCTGCTGTGGCGGACCAGTGCAAGGGGGGCTCATGAGACGAAGAGCGAGCGCGATCCTCGCTACCGGCGCGCTCCTGCTGGGCGGTGCGGCGATGGCGCCCATCGCCCGGGCGCAGAACGACAGTTCACCCAAGCCCGACGCGAACGCCGTGAAGGTGTTCCGCGCGGAGGTCACGAAGCAGCAGGTACCCCTGCTGCTCGCGGCCGGCCAGGACGGTCACGAACTCGGCGACGCGACGTGGAAGAACGGCCGGAGCACGGTCGAGGTCTACGTCACGGACAAGCAGGCCCGGAAGCTGGAGAAGCAGGGCGTCGACCTCACCGAGCACACGCTCTCCGCCAAGGCCGAGAACCGGGTCGAGGACGCTGCCCAGGGAGTGTTCCGCCCGTACAGCGGGAAGGGCAACCTCCAGGAGGAGATCATCAGGACGGGTGAGGCCAACCCCGGCCTGACCAAGGTCGTCTCCATCGGCAAGACCGTGAACGGCCAGGACATCCTCGCGCTCAAACTGACCAAGGGCGCGAAGAAGTCCAAGGACGGCGCCAAGCCGTCGGTGCTGTACATGTCCAACCAGCACGCGCGCGAGTGGATCACGCCCGAGATGACGCGGCGGCTGATGCACTACTACCTGGACAACTACGCGACCGACAAACGCGTCAAGAAGATCGTCGACTCCACCGAGCTGTGGTTCGTGCTGTCCGCCAACCCCGACGGCTACGACTACACGTTCCAGGACGAGGACACCCGTCAGTGGCGCAAGAACCTGCGGGACGTCAACGGCGACGGCGTCATCTCCACCGGTGACGGCGTCGACCTCAACCGCAACTTCGCCTACAAGTGGGGCTACGACGACGAGGGATCGTCGCCGAACCCCACCAGTGAGACCTACCGCGGCACGAGTCCGGCCTCCGAGCCGGAGACCAAGGCCCTGGACGCCTTTGAGAAGCGCGTCGGCTTCGCGTACGGCATCAACTACCACTCCGCCGCGGAACTGCTGCTCTACGGAGTGGGCTGGCAGGTGGCGACGCCGACCCCGGACGACGTGCTCTACAAGGCGCTCGCCGGAACTCCCGAGAACTCGGCGATCCCGGGCTACCACCCCCAGGTCTCCTCGGAGCTCTACACCACCAACGGCGAGGCGGACGGCCACGCGGGCAACGTCAACGGCACGGCGTTGTTCACCCCCGAGATGTCGACCTGCCAGACCGTGTCGGACCTCGACCCGGACGACGCCTGGAACGCGGCGGACTGCGCCTCCGTCTTCACCTTCCCGGACGACGAGAAGCTGATCGAGCAGGAGTTCGAGAAGAACGTCCCGTTCGCGCTCTCCGTCGCCGAGACGGCGGCCCACCCCGACCAGCCGTCCTCCTCGGTCGGCATCGCGGCCCCCGACTTCACCCCCGCCACCTTCTCCACGTCGTACTCCCGCGGCGCCGACCAGGAGATCTCCGTCGTCGCCCGCAGGTCCGTACGCGACAAGGAGCTCAAGTACTGCGTCAACGGCGGCCGTACGCTCGACATGGCGCTCAGGCGGTGGAAGGGCGGCGAGACCTACGGCGGCTACGACAACCTCTACTTCGACGAGTACCGCGCCAAGGTCAAGGACGGCGACCCCGGTGACAAGGTCGAGGTCTGGTTCACCGGCGAGACCAGGAAGGGAAGGCCCACCTCCGGCCCGCACTTCACGTACACCGTGGCCGAACGGCCGCGGGCCGACGTGCTCGTGGTCGCCGAGGAGGGCGCGGCCGCCACGCAGGCGCAGACGTACGTCGACGCGCTGAAGGCCAACGGCAGGAAGGCCCTCGTCTGGGACGTCGCCACCCAGGGCGCTCCGGACGCGCTCGGCGTCCTCGGCCACTTCGGGACCGTCGTCCACTACACGGGCGCCCTGCGGCCCGGCAACGCCACCCAGCTCCAGCTGCGGGCCTTCCTCAACGAGGGCGGCAAGCTGGTCGAGGCTGGCGAGCTCGCCGGCGGCAGCGTCGACCTCGGGGGCGGCACCCTCTCGAACGACTTCAGCCAGTACTACCTGGGCGCCTACTCCCGTACCTCAACCCCCGGCGCCAGCGGCTTCACCGGCTCGGGGAAGCTCGGCGGCGCCACGGGAACACTCGGCGCCGCGCCGGGCAACCCGCTGAACGCGGCCGGCACCTACGGCGTCACCTCGGACTCGCTCGCCGCCACGCAGTACCCGCAGTTCGCCTCCAGCGCGGGAGCGGGCCAGTTCACCGGGACCGTCAACCCGTACGGGCCGTACGCGGGCTCCTACATGGCCGCCGCGGTCCACACGGACGACGCCTACAAGCGCCTCACCCGCACCGTCGACCTCACCGGGGTCGGCGCGGCCGACAAGCCGACGCTCCGTTCCCAGGTCCTGTGGGACACCGAACCCGGCTACGACCACGCGGTCGTCGAGGTCCACACGACCGGCGCCGACGACTGGACCACGCTGCCCGAGGCGGGCGGTGCCACCTCGGCCACCGTTCCCACCGAGTGCGAGGCCGGCTTCCTCGCCCGGGAGCACCCGTGGATCAAGCACTACCTGACCGTGAACGCGGCCGGCTGCACCGGCACCGGCACCAGCGGCTCGTGGAACAGCCTCACCGGCGCCTCCAGCGGGTGGCAGCAGGTCGAGTTCGACCTGAGCGCGTACGCCGGCAAGTCGGTCGAGGTCTCGTTCAGCTACATCAGTGACCCGAGCGCGGGCGGCCACGGCCTCCTCGTCGACAACGCCTCCCTCGTCGTCGGCGGCACCGCCACCGAGACGGAGGGCTTCGAGTCGTCGTTCGGTGCCTGGAGCGTCGCCGGGCCTCCCGCGGGCAGCCCGGCCGTTCTGCGGAACTGGGCGCGCACGGGAGAGCTCTTCAAGACATACGGAGCGGTCACCACCGACGACTCCGTACTGCTGGGCTTCGGCCTGGAACACGTCACCGCGGCGGCCGACCGCGCGGCTCTGATCGGAAAGGCGCTCTCGGCACTGCGCAGCTGACTGCGTGTGACCATCGCCTGAACGGCGTGGGTGATCCGTACCCCTACTGGCGGGTACGGATCGCCCTGCCGTGTATGGCCCTACTCGATGTCACTCCGGGGGCTCCAGGGAGGTAGGGTCGGAGGCGGTCGGGGACATCCCATACAACTCGCCGACATCTGAGTCGGCGTACCTAACGAGGAGATCGGTTCGTGACGATCCGCGTAGGCATCAACGGCTTTGGCCGCATCGGTCGTAACTACTTCCGCGCGCTGCTGGAGCAGGGTGCTGACATCGAGATCGTGGCTGTCAACGACCTGGGTGACACCGCGACCACCGCCCACCTTCTGAAGTACGACACCATCCTGGGCCGCCTCAAGGCCGAGGTGTCGCACACCGCCGACACGATCACCGTCGACGGTCACACCATCAAGGTCCTGTCCGAGCGCAACCCCTCGGACATCCCGTGGGGCGAGCTGGGCGTCGACATCGTCATCGAGTCGACCGGCATCTTCACGAAGAAGGCCGACGCCGAGAAGCACATCGCCGGCGGCGCCAAGAAGGTCCTCATCTCGGCTCCGGCCAAGGACGAGGACATCACCATCGTGATGGGCGTCAACCAGGACAAGTACGACCCGGCGAACCACAACATCATCTCCAACGCCTCCTGCACCACCAACTGTGTGGCGCCGATGGCCAAGGTTCTCGACGAGAACTTCGGCATCGTCAAGGGCCTGATGACGACGGTTCACGCGTACACGAACGACCAGCGCATCCTGGACTTCCCGCACTCGGACCTGCGCCGCGCCCGCGCCGCCGCCGAGAACATCATCCCGACCACGACGGGTGCCGCGAAGGCCACCGCCCTGGTCCTCCCGCAGCTCAAGGGCAAGCTGGACGGCATCGCCATGCGCGTCCCGGTCCCGACCGGTTCGGCCACCGACCTGGTCGTGACGCTGCAGCGCGAGGTCACCAAGGACGAGGTCAACGCCGCGTTCAAGAAGGCCGCCGATGACGGCGACCTCAAGGGCTTCCTGGCGTACACCGAAGACCAGATCGTCTCCTCGGACATCGTCGGCGACCCGGCGTCCTGCACCTTCGACTCCTCCCTGACCATGGTCCAGGAGGGCAACACGGTGAAGATCCTCGGCTGGTACGACAACGAGTGGGGCTACTCCAACCGCCTCGTCGACCTCACGGTCTTCGTCGGCGGCCAGCTCTAATTCCCAGAGCAGGCACCTCGATGTGAGCCAGGGCTCGGGCAGCGCGACGCCGCGCTGTCCGGGCCCTGTGCTACGTAGTGATCGATCCGCCCTCTCGGATCTGAAGAGCCTTCCCTAGGAGTCCCTTTATGAAGACGATCGACGAGCTTCTCGCCGAAGGCGTGGACGGCAAGCGGGTCTTCGTCCGCGCCGACCTCAACGTCCCGCTGGCCGATGGCCTCATCACCGACGACGGCCGCATCCGCGCCGTCCTGCCCACCGTCAAGGCCCTGGCCGAGGCGGGCGCCAAGGTCATCGTCGCCTCGCACCTGGGCCGCCCCAAGGGCGCCCCGGACCCGGCCTTCTCCCTGCTCCAGCCCGCCGAGCGCCTCGGTGAACTGCTCGGCGCGCCGGTCGCGTTCGCGCAGGACACGGTCGGCCCCGCCGCCCACGACGCGGTGAACGGCCTGGAGCCCGGTCAGGTCGCGGTCATCGAGAACCTCCGCTTCAACGCCGGCGAGACGTCCAAGGACGACACCGAGCGCGGCGAGTTCGCCGACCGGCTCGCCGCCCTGGCCGATGTCTACGTGGGCGACGGCTTCGGCGCCGTGCACCGCAAGCACGCCTCGGTGTACGACCTCCCGGCCCGACTGCCGCACTACGCCGGCTACCTCATCGCCACCGAGGTCGGCGTCCTGAAGAAGCTCACCCAGGACGTCCGGCGGCCCTACGTCGTCGCGCTCGGCGGCTCCAAGGTCTCCGACAAGCTCGCCGTCATCGACCAGCTGCTCGGCAAGGCAGACCGCATCCTCATCGGCGGCGGCATGGCCTTCACCTTCCTCAAGGCCAAGGGCTACGAGGTCGGCAGCTCCCTCCTGCAGGAGGACCAGATCCCGGCCGTCACCGAGTACATGGAGCGCGCCGAGAAGCTGGGCGTCGAGCTGGTGCTCCCGGTCGACGTCGTGGTCGCCCCCGGATTCCCGGACCTGAAGGCCAAGGCGCCTACCGAGCACACCGCCGTCGACGCGGACCACATGCCCGAGGGGCAGCTGGGCCTGGACATCGGCCCGAAGACCGGTGCCCTGTACGCAGCCAAGCTCTCCGACGCCGAGACCGTGTTCTGGAACGGTCCCATGGGCGTCTTCGAGCACTCCGACTACGCCGAGGGCACCAAGGCGGTCGCCCAGGCCCTCGTCGAGTCCAAGGGTTTCACCGTCGTCGGCGGTGGTGACTCCGCAGCCGCGGTGCGCACCCTCGGTTTCGACGAGAACGCATTCGGCCACATCTCGACCGGCGGTGGCGCCTCCCTCGAATACCTCGAGGGCAAGACGCTCCCCGGCCTCGCCGCACTGGAGGACTGACCTAGATGAGCACGCGCACGCCGCTGATGGCGGGCAACTGGAAGATGAACCTCAACCACCTCGAGGCCATCGCGCACGTCCAGAAACTCGCCTTCGCCCTGGCGGACAAGGATTACGAGGCCTGCGAGGTCGCCGTCCTGCCGCCCTTCACCGACCTGCGCTCCGTGCAGACCCTGGTCGACGGCGACAAGCTCAAGATCAAGTACGGTGCCCAGGACCTCTCGGCGCAGGACTCCGGTGCCTACACCGGAGAGATCTCCGGCTCGATGCTGGCCAAGCTGAAGTGCACGTACGTGGCCGTCGGCCACTCCGAGCGCCGGCAGTACCACAACGAGACCGACGACGTCGTGAACGCCAAGGTCAAGGCCGCCTACAAGCACGGTCTGACCCCGATCCTGTGCGTCGGCGAGGAGCTGGACGTCCGCGAGGCGGGCAACCACGTCGCGCACACGCTCGCGCAGGTCGAGGGCGGTCTCAAGGACATCCCGGCCGAGCAGGCCGAGTCCGTCGTGATCGCGTACGAGCCCGTCTGGGCCATCGGCACCGGCAAGGTCTGCGGCGCCGACGACGCGCAGGAGGTCTGCGCCGCGATCCGTGCCAAGCTCGCCGAGCTGTACTCCCAGGAGCTGGCCGACCGGGTCCGCATCCAGTACGGCGGCTCGGTGAAGTCCGGAAACGTCGCCGAGATCATGGCGAAGCCCGACATCGACGGCGCTCTGGTCGGTGGCGCGTCGCTCGACGCCGACGAGTTCGTCAAGATCGCCCGGTTCCGCGACCAGTAAGTATGCGGTAGCGGCGATTCGTCGTACCCTTGCGGGGGTCTGGTGCCGTTGCACCGGGCCCCCGTCGTCCATCCAGTTCCGAGGAAGTTGGTCCAGCCGTGGTTTTGGGGTTCTCGATCGCCCTGATCGTCTTCAGCCTGCTGCTGATGCTGCTGGTGCTGATGCACAAGGGAAAGGGCGGCGGCCTGTCCGACATGTTCGGTGGCGGCATGCAGTCGTCCGTCGGCGGCTCCTCGGTCGCCGAGCGCAACCTCGACCGCATCACCCTGATGATCGGTCTGCTCTGGTTCGCGTGCATTGTCGTGCTCGGCGTGTTGATGAAGATCAACAACTGATCACCGCCCTACATCGGTACGGCAGCACAACTGCACATTACGCAAGCACATTCCGCACGTAAGGCCCCATGTCCGGTACGCGCCCTCAGGCGCGGCCTATCATGGGGCTTGCGTCTAGGGGTGGGGATGTAACTCCAATCACTGGACGCGCGTTGGGCCTTACGTAGACTGAGGCGGCTCGCAGCGAAGCGTCACGCCGACTCGCTTCGCGGCACCATCACGCAGGGAGTTACGACCGTGGCAAGTGGCAACGCGATCCGAGGAAGCCGGGTCGGGGCGGGGCCGATGGGTGAGGCCGAGCGCGGCGAGTCCGCGCCGCGGCTGCGCATCTCCTTCTGGTGCTCCAACGGACACGAGACGCAGCCCAGCTTCGCCAGCGACGCGCAGGTCCCCGACACCTGGGACTGCCCGCGCTGCGGCTTCCCCGCCGGACAGGACCGGGACAACCCGCCGGACCCGCCGCGCACCGAGCCGTACAAGACGCACCTCGCGTACGTGCGGGAGCGGCGCAGCGACGCGGACGGCGAGGCGATCCTCGCCGAGGCGCTCGCCAAACTGCGGGGCGAGATCTAGGACTTGAGAACCGGCCGGGCGCCCACAGGTGCCTGGCCGGAGCAGTTTCACGGCGCCCGAGCGACGGCTTCGCCAACGGGGCGAGGCCTCGTCGCCTGAGCCGCCGTGCCCGGATACCGGTGTCGTGCCCGGGTCTTGTTGCGCGCCGGGACGCGCGTCGGTGAGCGCCGGCGGCGTGGAACAGCCGTATGTGGGCCGGCGCGCGACGTGGGCCGTCGACACCGTGCGCGGCACGCTGGTCGCCTGTTCCGCCCTGGCCGTCGGGCTCGGGCACGCGTCGAACGGCCTGCTCATGAGCCCCGTGCCGCTGCTCGGCCCGATGAACAGGGTGCGGAACGTCAACCCGGGTCACGCTGATGCAGCAGCGCAGCCCGTAATCCATGGCGGGGGCGCGTCAGCCCGGCGCTCCGCACGGCCTCGGACTCGGGCGCCCCGCTCGGTGCCCTGCCGGGCGGCGCGGTCGCGGCGGCCTGCGGGCTGAACGGACCGGCACTGTTCGCGGCCCTGCCCATCGCCCTCGCCGTCATCGCGCTGATACCTGTGGTCGAGCGGGACGTATCTGTTGTCGAGCCGGAGGACGGCGCCACGACAGCTCACGTCCAGCCCTGATCAATTAGGTTGGGACCGGCAGCGGGGCAAGGTACGCAGCAGCACAGGCAGGAAGAAGGCGGAAGTCCGAGATGAACGCAGAAAGCCGTACCCGGCTCAACCACACGCCCGAGTGGACCGCTCTGGCCGAGCACCGCGATGAGCTCGCGGACACCCATCTGCGCGACCTGTTCGCGGCCGACCCCGGGCGCGGCTCCGGGTACTCGCTCCAGGTCGGCGATCTGCACGTCGACTACTCGAAGCACCTGGTCACCGACGAGACGCTGCGGCTGCTGCGCGAGCTGGCCGCGGCGACCGATGTGTTCGGGCTGCGGGACGCGATGTTCCGGGGCGAGAAGATCAACGTGACCGAGGACCGGGCGGTGCTGCACACCGCGCTGCGGGCGCCGCGGGACGCGGTGGTGGAGGTCGACGGGGAGAACGTCGTACCGGCCGTGCACGCGGTCCTGGACAAGATGGCGGGCTTCGCGGAGCGGGTCCGTTCGGGTGAGTGGACCGGGCACACCGGCAAGCGCATCAAGAACGTCGTGAACATCGGTATCGGCGGCTCGGACCTGGGTCCGGCGATGGCGTACGAGGTGCTGCGCCCGTTCACCGACCGTGGTCTGACGCTGCGGTTCGTGTCGAACGTGGACGGCGCCGACCTGCACGAGGCGGTGCGGGACCTGGACCCGGCGGAGACGCTGTTCATCATCGCCTCGAAGACGTTCACCACCATCGAGACGATCACCAACGCCACCTCCGCGCGCTCCTGGCTGCTGACGGAGCTGAAGGCCGGTCAGGAGGCGGTGGCGCGGCATTTCGTGGCGCTGTCGACGAATGCCGAGAAGGTCTCGGACTTCGGGATCGACACGGCCAACATGTTCGAGTTCTGGGACTGGGTCGGCGGCCGTTACTCCTACGACTCGGCGATCGGTCTGTCGCTGATGATCGCGATCGGTCCGGACCGGTTCCGGGAGATGCTCGACGGTTTCCATCTGGTCGACGAGCACTTCCGCACGGCTCCCGCCGAGGCCAACGTGCCGCTGCTGCTGGGTCTGCTGGGCGTCTGGTACGGCAACTTCCATGACGCGCAGTCGCACGCCGTCCTGCCGTACTCGCACTACCTGTCCAAGTTCACCGCTTATCTCCAGCAGTTGGACATGGAGTCCAACGGCAAGTCCGTGGACCGTGACGGCAATCCGGTGGAGTGGCAGACCGGCCCGGTGGTGTGGGGCACGCCCGGCACCAACGGCCAGCACGCCTACTACCAGTTGATCCACCAGGGCACCAAGCTGATCCCCGCCGACTTCATCGGCTTCGCCGAGCCGGTCGCCGACCTGCTGCCGGGTCTGGTCGCCCAGCACGACCTGTTGATGGCGAACTTCTTCGCCCAGACCCAGGCGCTGGCCTTCGGCAAGACCCCGGACGAGGTGCGTGCCGAGGGCGTTCCCGAGGAACTGGTGCCGCACAAGACGTTCCAGGGCAACCACCCCACGACCACGATCCTGGCGAAGGAACTGACCCCTTCGGTCCTCGGTCAGCTGATCGCCCTCTACGAGCACAAGGTGTTCGTCCAGGGCGCGATCTGGAACATCGACTCCTTCGACCAGTGGGGCGTCGAACTCGGCAAGGTGCTCGCCAAGCGCGTCGAACCCGCCCTGACCGAGGGCGCGGACGTCCCCGGCCTCGACCCCTCCACGGCCGCCCTCGTGGCCGCTTACCGCACTCTCCGGAAGAAGTGAACTGACCATGCAGCTCGGACTCATCGGCCTCGGCAAGATGGGCGGCAACATGCGCGAGCGGATACGCCGCGCGGGACACACCGTGATCGGCTACGACCGCAACCCGGACCTCGCCGACGTGCACAGCCTCACCGAACTCGTGGGCAGCCTCGAAGCCCCGCGCGTGGTCTGGGTGATGGTGCCGGCCGGCGCCCCCACCCAGACCGTCATCGACGAACTCGGCGACCTGCTGGAGGCCGGCGACACGGTCGTGGACGGCGGCAACTCCCGCTGGACCGACGACGAGAAGCACGCCGAGGAGCTGGCGGCCAAGGGCATCGGCTTCGTCGACGCGGGCGTCTCGGGCGGTGTGTGGGGCCTGGAGAACGGCTACGCGCTGATGGTCGGCGGCGACGCCGGGAACATCGCGAAGGTGCGGCCGGTCTTCGACGCGCTCAAGCCGGAGGGCGACTTCGGCTTCGTGCACGCCGGCAAGGTGGGCGCGGGCCACTTCTCCAAGATGGTCCACAACGGCATCGAGTACGCCATGATGCAGGCGTACGCCGAGGGCTGGGAGCTCCTGGAGAAGGTCGACTCGGTCACCGATGTACGTGAGGTGTTCCGCTCCTGGCAGGAGGGCACCGTGATCCGCTCCTGGCTGCTCGACCTCGCGGTCAACGCCCTGGACGGCGACGAGCACCTGGACAAGCTGCGCGGCTACGCGGAGGACTCCGGCGAGGGCCGCTGGACCGTCGAGGCGGCCATCGACAACGCCGTACCACTGCCCGCGATCACGGCGTCCCTCTTCGCGCGCTTCGCGTCCCGTCAGGACGACTCGCCGCAGATGAAGATGATCGCGGCGCTGCGCAACCAGTTCGGCGGCCACGCCGTCGAGTCGGCGAAGTAGGCGGACCATGGGCGACCTCATCCTGGTCCGCCACGGAGAGACCGAGTGGACCCTGACGGGACAGCACACCAGCTGGACCGACCTTCCGCTCACCTCGCACGGCGAGGAACAGGCCAAGTCCCTGGCCCCGTTCTTCGCGGGGACCACCTTCGCCCAGGTCCTCACCAGTCCCCTCGACCGCGCGGTACGGACCGCCGAGCTCGCGGGCCTGTCCGGCGGGCGGATCGACCCCGATCTGCACGAGTGGGACTACGGCGGCTACGAGGGGATCACCACCCGCGCCATCCACCGGGACCGGCCCGACTGGGTGCTCTGGAACGACGGGGTGCCGCCCGGCCCGGACGGCCACCCCGGCGAATCACCGCGGGAAGTGGGGGTGCGCGCCGACCGGGTGCTCTCCCGGGTGGACGCCGCGCTCTGCAACCACCCCGGTGATGTGGTGCTGGTGGCGCACGCGCACTTCCTGCGCGTCCTGACGGCCCGCCGGCTGGGGTTGCCGCCCGAGTCGGGGCGGCTGTTCCAGCTCGCGACCGGGACCGTCAGCCGGCTCTCCACCGAGCACGGCGATCCGGTGATCGCCACGTGGAACGAGCCGGGAACTTCCGTCGCGGCCCGCTAGTTTCTACGTTGCTGTAGAAACCGAAGAGGTATCCGGTCCGCCCGCTCGGGCGGACCGGGCCCTTGACTACGTATGGAGTTCTCATGGCTCTGTGGGACCGCATCAAGGAATCCGCGTCGACGATGCAGACCCAGCTCGAGGCGAAGAAGAACGATCTGAAGAGCGGAGCCTTCCGCGACGCGAGCATGGCGATGTGCGCGCTCGTCGCCGCGGCGGACGGCTCGATCGACCCGTCCGAGCGGCAGCGTGTGGCCCAGCTCATCGCCACGAACGAGGTACTGCAGAACTTCGACGCCATCGACCTCCAGCGCCGCTTCGACGACAACCTGAACAAGCTGACCGCCGACTTCGCCCTCGGCAAGGTCAGCGTCCTCCAGGAGATCGCCAAGGCGAAGAAGAAGCCCGCCGAGGCGCGCGCCGTCATCCAGATCGGCATCGTCATCGGCGGCGCCGACGGCGACTTCGACAAGACCGAGCAGGCCGTCGTGCGGGAGGCGTGCTTCACGCTCGACCTGCCGCCGCACGAGTTCGACCTGTAGGACACCCTGTCCCCCGGCTGACCCGGCCCCGGCCGCACCTCGTCCGCGACTCGCTCGACACTCTGGTGGGGCGGGCGCGTCGCCCTGGTGGCCGGGGTCCGGCGCGTCCGGACGGGCCGGCAGGCTCCTGCCGGCATCGCCCGCGCAACCGGCGAGTCCGCTCCGGGGGGCCCGGCCGTCAGCGCCCCGGTCGTCCCGCCGCGCGCTGCGCCGCGAGGCGCACCGGGGCGTTCTGCGCTCCGTACCCCTGGTATCCGCCGTCGCGCTGGACGAGTTCGAAGAAGACCCGGCCGACGGTCTCGGTGTAGCAGTGCCGGAACTCCCCCTTCTGGTCGCGGTCGTAGAGGATGCCGAGTTCGCGGTACGTCGCCAGCTCCTCGTCGCCGAGCTCGTACCGGGCGGCCAGGTCGTCGTAGTAGTTGGCGGGTATCGCCAGCAGACGGCCGCCCGCCGCGCGGAAGCGCCGGGCCGCGTCGGTCACGTCGTCGGTGGCGAGGGCGATGTGCTGGGCGCGGGCGCCGTCGTCCGTGGGCGCGGGGCCGACTCCGAGGGCGATACGGACGCTTCCGTCGGCGTTGGTGACGGCACGGCTGCGATGCAGTCCGTACGGGTCGGCGACGTCGACGCTCTCCTGGCCGCTCAGCCCCAGCACGCTGTGGTGGAAGAGGGCGGCCTCGTCGAACTGGTGCCAGGGCTGGGTGAGCGCCAGATGATCGATCCGGGTCACGGAGCCGGCGCCCGGCCCCTGTTCGGCGGGCGCGTCCCGTCCGGGCTGTTCGACCTGCTCGAAGTCACCGGACCAGCCGCGGAGTTCGGGGCCCCCACGGGAATCTCCACGGCTATCCCCGCGGCTATCCCCACGGGAATCCCCCTGTCCGGACGGGGCCGGGCTCCCTGAAGAGGCGCAGAAGAAGAGTTCGGTGCCGTCGGGTGCGGCGACCGCGTCGAGGGGCGCGTCCTCGAGAGCGCGGCGGCGCGGCAGGACGGGGGCGAGGAGGGATTCGGCGCGCCGGGCGGCGGCAGCCGGGTCGGGCGACTCCAGGCCGATGGCGGCCAGTGCGGTGCCGTCGCGCCGGGCGGCCGGTCCGGTGTTGACCAGGACACGGGCCACTCCCTGCTGCCAGAGGTCCACGGGCTTGCTGCGGTGCCGCGCCGTACGGGTGAAGCCGAGGGCGCCGAGGACCTCGGCGACGGGGACGACGTCGGGCGTGACGAGTTCGGCGAAGGCGACGCCGGTCGGCACGACGGCGGCGGCCGGTCGCGCGAGTCCGGCCGTCTCCCGCAGGAGGGGCCGGGTCGCCTCCTGGAGGACGAGGAGGGAGCGGCGCGCGTCGACGGCGGTCGGCCCGGCCTCGGCCTGCCGGAAGACGTCGTTGAAGACTTCGAGGGAGAGGGGACCGCGGTAGCCGGCGCGCAGGACGTGCGCGAGCAGTCCGGAAAGGTCGAAGCCGCCCTGGCCGGGGAAGCAGCGGTAGTGACGGCTCCACTGGAGCACGTCCATCGCCATCAGCGGGGCGTCGGCCAGTTGCAGGAAGAAGATCTTGTCCCCGGGGATGTCCTCGATCCCCTTGGGGTCCGAGCCGCGCGCGAGGATGTGGAAGCTGTCCAGGCAGGTGCCGAGGGCGGGGTGACCGGCGGCCTCGACGATCCTCCAGGCGTGGTCGTACGTACTCACGTGCCGGCCCCAGGCCAGTGCCTCGTACGCGACCCGGACGCCGAAGTCCTCGGCCAGGACGGCCAGTCGGCCCAGTTGCTCCGCCGCGAGCGCGTCGTCGTCCACGGCGAGCGGCGAGACGCTGGAGCACACCAGCACGGTGTCGGCGCCGAGGCGGCGCATGAGCTCGAACTTGTGGCGTGCCCGCCGCAGACCGCGGGCGAACTCCTCCTCGGCGACGGCCTCGATGTCGCGCATCGGCTGGTAGAGGTCGATACTCAGGCCGAGGTCGGCGGTGCGGGCCCGGATCTCCTCGGGGGTGAGGGGGCTCGCGAGCAGGTCGTTCTCGAAAATCTCCACACCGTCGAACCCCGCCCGGGCCGCGGCGGTGAGCTTCTCGGTCAGGGAACCGCTGAGGGACACGGTGGCGATGGACGTACGCATGGCGATGCTCCTTCGGTGTCGCTTCACTTCATGACCACTCGGGTCTCAGCTCCGGGCACCCGCGGTGCCGGCCAGCTCGGCGATGTCCGCGAGCATGCGCGCCGGGTCGGGCTCCCGCCCGGTGAAGAGCCGGAAGGCGTCCGCGGCCTGGAAGACGGCCATGCCGCCCCCGTCGAGCGTCGCGCAGCCGGCCGCGCGGGCGGTGCGCAGCAGCTCGGTCTCCAGCGGCCGGTAGACCACTTCGGCCACCCACAGCGCGGGGCGCAGCAGCTCGGCCGGGAACGGGAGCCCGGGGTGCGCGGCCATGCCGGTGGGCGTGGCGTGCACGATGCCGTCGGCGCGGGTGAGCAGGGACGCGAGGGTGTCCGGCGTCGCGGCGGCTGCCCGGCCGTCGCCGAAGTGGCGGTTCAGGGCGGCGGCGAGAGAGGCGGCCCGGTCGGGCATCGCGTCGACGAGGGTGATGTGTCCCGCGCCGAGCGTGAGCACCGCGTGGGCGACGGCCGCCCCCGCGCCGCCCGCGCCGAGCTGGACGACCCGTTCCAGGGAGACATCGGGCAGTCCGCGCGCGAACGAGGCCGCGAAGCCGGTGACGTCCGTGTTGTGCCCGATCGCGCGGCCGTCCTCGAAGACGACGGTGTTGACCGCGCCGAGTGCCGCGGCCTGCGGGGCGAGTTCGTCGAGGTGCGCGATGACCAGCTGCTTGCAGGGGTGGGTGATGTTCAGTCCGTCGAAGCCGACGTCGCGTGCGGCGCGTACGAGATCGCCCACGGCCTCCGCTGGAACACCCAGGGTGTCGATGTCGATCAGCCGGTACAGACAGCGCAGTCCCTGCCGGTCGGCCTCGCGCTCGTGCAGTGCCGGGCTGAGGGAGGGCCCGATTCCGGAGCCGATCAGGCCGACGAGATACGAGGTCTGGGACACGGCGGGCCTCCGGAGGGTGGGGTCGGCGGCAGGTCGGTGGGCGGGCGGTGACCGACTGACGGCCAATTAATGTACTAACTGGTTCGTTAGTCATATCAAGCCGTCGTCCCGAAGGGAAGAGAGCGAGCCCGGGCGGCCTCGCCCGGGTGTGCCCTGCTTCTAGAATCGCGGAACCGACCGTCTCGCCCGAAGGAACCCGATGACCAGCGTCGAAGAACCGGCACGACCCGGCGGGCGCATCCGCGACGCCGCCCGCACCAGGGCCGAGATTCTCGACGTGGCGACCCAGGAGTTCTCCCGCGCCGGTTTCGCGGGCGCCCGGGTCGACGAGATCGCCGCGCGCACCAGCACCACGAAGCGGATGATCTACTACTACTTCGGCGGCAAGGAGCAGCTCTTCACGGCGGTCCTGGAGCGCGCCTACTCGGTGATCCGGCAGGCCGAACAGGAGCTGGACGTCGAGCATCTGGATCCTGCCGCAGCCATCCGCCGGCTGGCCGAGCTGACCTTCGACCACCATGAGGCGCATCCGGACTTCATCCGCCTGGTGAGCATCGAGAACATCCACGAGGCCGAACACATCGCGGCCTCCGAGGAACTGGGCAGGATCGGCTCGCCCGCCCTCGACGTGATCGGCCGGATCCTGGCGACCGGCCGGGCGTCGGGCCTGTTCACGGCCGACGTCGACGCCGTGGACCTGCACGCGATGATCAGCGCCTTCTGCTTCTTCCGGGTCTCCAACCGCCATACGTTCGGCGCCCTGTTCGGCCGCGATCTGGTCGCGTCCGACCAGCGGGAGCACTACCGCGCGATGCTCGGCGACATGGTCATCGCCTACCTGACCGCGGACCGCGCTGCGGACTGAAGCACGGGAAGATCCTTCGACACGACCCCTTGACACCCGGGAAACGTGGGCGCAACATCCGTAGCCATCCGCTACTAACTATCCAGTGGGTTAATTAGCCGCGGGGACTACGGTCGCCATCTGGACCCACTCCCGGCACGGCCGACCCGTACGCCTCAGATCCCGGCATCCGTCCCCTGGCTTCGCCGCACTCCCGTCCCCGGAGTTCCCCGAAGGAGCACGCCGTGTCCGACACCGCCGTCCCGCTCGACGCGCCTCCAGGCCAGCCCAGGAAGGCCGCCATGGCCGCCTGGATCGGCAGCGCCCTGGAGTACTACGACTTCTTCATCTACGGCAGCGCCGCGGCCCTGATCTTCCCGAAGGTCTTCTTCGACGACTCCGACCCGGCCGACGCGACGCTCCTGTCGCTCGCCACCTTCGGTGTCGCCTACGCGGCCCGCCCGATAGGCGCGCTCTTCCTGGGCCATTTCGGCGACCGGGTGGGCCGCAAGAAGATCATGGTCTTCACGCTGATCCTGATGGGCCTGTCGACGTTCCTGATCGGCTGTCTGCCGACGCGCGCGCAGGTCGGCGGCCTCGCCCCCGTCCTGCTGGTCCTCTGCCGCGTCCTGCAGGGAATCTCCGCGGCCGGCGAACAGGCCGGCGCCAGTTCGATGACGCTGGAACACGCGCCGCCGGACCGGCGCGGCTTCTTCACCAGCTTCACCCTCAGCGGCACCCAGGGAGGCCAGCTCCTCGCGACCCTGGTCTTCCTGCCGGTCGCCGCGCTGCCCGAGGACCAGTTGCTCTCCTGGGGCTGGCGGGTGCCCTTCTGGGCGAGCGTCGCCGTCGCCGTGGTCGGCTACGTCATCCGCCGCACGCTCCAGGAGACTCCGGCCTTCACCCGGCAGGCAACCACCGAAGGCGTCGTCAAGCTGCCCCTCGCCGTGCTGTTCCGCGAGCACTGGGCGGACGTCCTGCGGGTCGTCGCGGGTGCGCTCATCGCCTCGGTCAGCACGATCTTCACGGTCTGGGCGCTCGCCTACGGCACCAGTGACACGGTCGGCCTGTCCCGCACGCAGATGCTGTGGGTGGGCGCGCTGGCCAACCTGGTCGCCCTCGGCGCGATTCCCCTCTGGGCCACGCTGTCCGACCGCATCGGCCGCCGCCCGGTCTACCTGATCGGCGCCGCGGGCAGCGCGGTCCTGATGTCCGCCTATCTGTGGGCCGTCTCCACCGGCTCGTACTCCCTGGTGCTGCTGTTCGGCGTCCTCGCCTTCGGCGTCGTCTACAGCGCCGCGAACGGCGTCTGGCCCTCCTTCTACGGCGAGATGTTCTCCACCCGCGTCCGGCTCTCCGGCATGGCGATCGGCACCCAGATCGGCTTCGCCGTGGCCGGGTTCGCCGTCACCTTCGCCGCGCGGATCGCCGGACCGGACGGCGACGACTGGTCCGCGGTGGCCCTGTTCACCGCGGCCCTGTGCGTGCCCCCGGTCATCGCCGCGCTCACCGCCCGGGAGACGCACACGGTGCCGACCGAGCGGCTCGGTGCGGACACGGCGGGCGACGCGGTGCGGCGTGAGGCCGTGAGCGCCTGACCCACCCGGCGCGCGGCCGTTCACGCCCCCCGCGGACACCCCGGACCCCCGACGCGCGGAGCCGCTCGGGGGGCCGGGGCCCGCCCCGGCTCCGCGCGGCACTCGGTGCGACGCCGTGCGGGCCCCGCCGATCGGGGAACGGCCGCGGGCCGCCGCCGGGTCACCGCCTCGGCGCCCGGAGGTTCCGGCTCAGCGTCCGGGAATCCCGTACGCCCGCTCCACGTGCAGCCGCAGGACGAGCCGGTCGTCGCGGACCATGGCGGCGCGGTACTCGTCCCAGTCCGGGTGTTCGCCGAGGACGGCCCGGTAGACCCGGATGAGCTCCTCGACCGTCTCGTCGTGCGGGTCCTCGGCGACGGGCGTCAGTTCGGCCGTGCCCTCGACGACCGTGTACGCCCACCGGTCCGCGCTGGTCACGTGGTACGAGGCCCGCGGGTCCCGGCGCAGATTGCGGGTCTTGGCGCGGTCGTCGGTGAGCGAGACGCGGATGATCCCCTCGTCGGGGTAGTAGAAGTGGCTGACGTTCGACAGCTGGGGCCGGCCGTCCTTCTTGAGGGTGACCAGCACCCCACCCTTGTACTCGGAGAGCAGCTTGAGCAGTGCGTCCTGCGTCGCGTCCTGGGTCGCTTCCTCAGTCATGTCTCGTTCAACGCTCGGGATCCGGCACGTCATTCCGCGCCGACGCCCTCCCGGGACCCGTCTCCCACCGAGCACAGTAGTAGACACTGTCTACTGCCGCCTGGTAGACAGTGTCTATGAATGATCGGGAGACCACCGGGCTGAGGACGCGTCTGATCGACGTCGGCGTCGATCTCGTGACGAGGGAGGGCGCGCAGGCGCTGACACTGCGGGAGATCGCCCGTCGGGCGGGGGTCTCGCACGGCGCCCCGCGCCGCTACTTCCCGACCCATCTGGAGCTGCTGTCCGCCATCGCGCACCGCGGCTTCACCGACCTCCAGGCCCGGGCCGCGGAGGCCGGCGGTGACAGCGGGGCCGACCCCCGTGCCCGGCTCACCGCCCTGGCGAAGGTCTACCTGGACTTCGCGCTGTCCCAGCGCGGCATGTACGAGCTGATGTTCCGTCACGATCTGCTGGAGAGCAACCGGTTGGGGCTCCGCGAGACCAGCCTGCCGATGTTCGGGGCGCTGGTGGACCTCGTCGGCCGGCTGCGCCCGGACGCCGAGGCCCGGATCGTCGCGGGTGCCCTCTGGGCGAACCTGCACGGCATCGCCCAACTGTGGGGCTGGGGCAGCCTGAAGCTCGCCACGGGCGCCGACGACTTCCTGCCGCTGCTGCACGCGGCGCTCGACGCGCACCTCGGACCGGAGGAGCGGTGAACCTGCCCGACGCGCCCGTCGCCGAACGCCGTTCCGTCTCCGCCTCCGCGGCCGCGCACCGCCGGGTCACCCTCGCCAGCAGTGTCCTCGGTGCCGTGATCGTCGCCCTCGACGGCACGGTCCTCACCATCGCGCAGCCCACGCTGCAACGCGATCTGGACACCTCGTTCGCGCGGGTCCAGTGGACCAGCACCGGGTATCTCATCGCGGTGGCCGGTCTGTTGGTGTTCGCGGGACGCCTCGGGGACCGCTACGGCCATCAACGGGTCTTCGCCCTCGGCATCCTGGGCTTCGGGGCGGCGTCGGCGGGGATCGGCCTCGCGCCCGGGATCGGCTGGGTCATCGCGCTGCGGGTCGTGCAGGGCGTCTTCGGCGCGCTGCTGCAACCGGCCACGCTCGGGATGCTGCGCGCCGCGTACCCGCCCGACCGGCTCGGCATGCCCATCGCGCTGCGGACGAGCGCCATCGGTCTCGCCGCTGCCGCCGGCCCGCTGCTCGGCGGCGCTCTGGTCAGCCACTTCGGATGGCGGTCCGTCTTCTTCCTGAACGTGGGGCCCGCGCTGGTGATGGGCGTGCTCGCGCTCACCGTCCGGGCGCCGGCCGACGCGGAGAGCGGGACCGACCGCCCGGCCGCGGCGGGTGGCCTCGATGTCCCGGGTGCCTGTCTGCTCACCGTGGCGCTGGGCGCCTTGGTGCACACACTGGTCGCCGTGCCCGACGCCGGGTGGACGGCCGCGACCGTGGCCGGACTCGCCGTGGCGGCCGCCTCCGGCGCCGCGTTCGTACGTCGGGAGCGCCGCGCCGCGAGCCCTCTGGTGCCGTCCGACGTCCTCGGCTCGGCGACCATCGGCGCGGCGCTCGGCATTCTGGTGGCCGCCTCCGCCGCCATGCTCGGCACCCTGTTCGTCGCCAGCTACTTCCTTCAGGGGACCCTGGGACTGGACCCGCTGCGGACCAGCCTGCGGGCCCTGCCGGGCGGCGTGACGATGGTGCTCGGCGCCCCCGTCGCCGCCGTGCTCCTGCGCCGGCTCGGCCCGCGGCGGACCACCCTGGCCGGAACGCTCGTCCTCACGCTCGGCGTCCTGCTCCTGGCCCGGCTCGACGAGGCGTCGGCGGCCGTACCCATCGGACTGGGGTTCCTGCTGCTGGGCGCCGGTTTCGCCACCGTCATGGTGACCGCGACGGCGGTCGTCGTACGGCAGGCCTCCGCGGCGTCGGCCGGTGTGGCGGGCGGGCTGCAGCAGACGGCGATGAACATCGGGCCCACCCTGGGGATCGCGGTGGCGGCCACGCTGATGACGGTCACACCGGGCACCGCCATCGGTCCCCCGCTGATCACGCTCGCGGCGATCTCCGCGACGGGGACACTGCTCGCCCTGCGGCTTCCGGGGCACAAGAACACGTGAGAGCCGACCGGGGGAGCCCGGACGACGGGGTCACCAGCGCGTACGGGACGATGAAGAACACGAGCCGCAGCCCGGAGGAGAGCCATGGGACACCTGCGACAGGAAGTCGAGCCGGGATCGGTCGGCCTCGACGCCGAGGCGCTTGACCGGCTCGACCGGCACTTCGCCCGACTGGTCGACGACGGGCGGCTGCCCGGATACCTGGTCGCCGTCTCCCGGCACGGCCGGGTCGCCCATCTCACCACCTACGGCAGACGCGACCGCGAGGCCGGACTCCCGGTGGAGAGCGACACGCTGTGGCGGATCTACTCGATGACCAAGCCGGTCACCTCGGTCGCCGCGCTGATGCTCCTCGAAGAGGGCCGCCTCGGACTCGACGACCGCGTCGCCGACTTCCTTCCCGCCTTCGCCGAGCCGCGCGTCCACGTCGGCGGGAAGGGGCCCGACACGACGACACGTCCGGCCGAACAGCCCATCCGCATCCGCCACTTGCTCACCCACACCGCGGGTCTGACCTTCGGCTTCTACCACGCGCACCCTGTCGACGGGCTCTACCGGGACGCCGGTCTGGAGTCGTCGGTGGCACCCGGCGCGGACCTCGCCGGGACCTGCGACGTGTACGCCGGGCTGCCGCTCCAGTTCGAGCCCGGCACCCAGTGGAACTACTCGGTCGCCACCAACGTCCTCGGCCGGGTCATCGAGGTGGTGTCCGGCCAGGACCTCGACGTCTTCCTCCACGAGCGGATCTTCGGCCCGCTCGGAATGGCCGACGCCGGTTTCCACGTCACGGACGAACAGGCGGACAGACTGGCCGAGTTGTACGGCGAAGACGACGAGGGAGGGATCACTCCGATCCGCGGGCTCCCGCTGCGCGGCCGGCCCCGGTTCCTGTCCGGCAGCGGCGGGATGGTCGCCACCGCCCACGACTACCACCGCTTCATGGAGATGCTCCGGCGCCGCGGCGAACTCGACGGAGCCCGGCTGCTGCGCCCCGGGACCGTCGACATGATGGCGGCCAACCAGCTGCCCGGCAACGCGGACCGCCGCTCCTTCGGCAGCCCCGTCCACCAGGAACCCGGCAACGCGGGCCTCGGATTCGGCCTCGGCGTCTCCGTCGTGGTGGACCCGGCGCTCACCCGGGCCCCGTCGAGCGAGGGCGCGTTCGGCTGGAGCGGGGTGGCCACCACGACCTTCTGGGTCGACCCCCGGCGCGACCTGACCGTGCAGTTCCTGAGCCAGCTCCGCCCGACGGCCTCCCACTCGGTCTTCCCCGAGCTCAAGCGGCTGGTGCACGAGGCGGTGCGGTCCTGATCTCCGCCCCGCTCGACTCGGCTTCGGCGTCACCCGGTTGATCCGGTACACGCCGCAGGCACCGGTCGGGCACCGTGGCGGCGACGATCACGACGTCCGGACCGCGCCGAAGTCACGCGCGGAGCCCCGCCTCCCCGGCCGCGCGGCCGACGGCCCACTCCGCGGCGTTCTGGGCGGGGCCACCGCGCTGCCGGGATCGACGCCGCGAGACGAACAGCGGGCCGGTGTCGTCCTGGGTCATTCCTCGGTGACGACCGTCTTCGCCGATTCGCAGAAGATCGCCTTGGTCCACTCCTCGCTGTCCAGGTGGGGCAGGTAGTGGTCGAGGCGCTCCCGCTTGGTCAGCAGATAGCTGAGGTTGTCCTCGCACGGCGGTATCAGCAGCGGCACCTGCTCGGCGACCTTGATGCCGTGGCGCAGCAGCGACTCACGCTTGCGCGGGTTGTTCGACAGCAGTCGTACGGACCGTACGCCGAGATCGTGCAGCATCTCCGCCGCCACCCGGTAGTCGCGGGCGTCCACCGGCAGCCCGAGGGCGACGTTCGCCTCGACGGTGTCGAGACCCTCCGCCTGGAGCTTCATCGCCTTCAGCTTGGCGAGCAGTCCGATGCCCCGGCCCTCGTGACCCCGGAGGTAGACGAGGATGCCGCGGCCCTCGGCCGCGATGGCGCGCAGCGAGGCGACGAGCTGGGGGCCGCACTCGCAGTGCTGCGATCCGAAGGCGTCGCCGGTGAGGCATTCGGAATGCAGCCGGGTGAGCACGTCCCCTTCCCGCAGCGTGTCCAAGTCGCCGTGGACGAGGACGACTTGTTCCTCGCCGCGGTCGTGGTCGAGGTAGCCGACGGCATGGAAATCGCCGTACTCGGTGGGCAGTGGGGCAATCACGACTCGTTCGACACCTGTGAGGTGGGCATTCCCGCCGAGTACGCCAAAGTTATCTGTCATGATCTGGTTCCTAAGCAGAGTCGAAAGGGCCGTGAAAAACATGAGTAGTTCGGGAACGCGCGCGACGGTGTCCGGTGTGCTGCCGCTGGACACCACGGAGGACGTCCGCGAGCGGGGGGCCGGTGTCGCCCGTCAGGTCGCCGTGCTTCCCGTCGGCAGTCTCGAACAGCACGGCGCCTACCTGCCCCTGACGACCGACACACTCGTGGCGTGCGCCATCGCGCGGGAGATCGCGGCCGCCTATCCGGTGCATCTGCTTCCTCCGGTGACGATCTCCTGCTCCCACGAGCACGCCGGCTGGCCGGGTACCGTCAGCATCTCCTCCGTCACCCTGTACGCGGTCGTCCGGGACATCGCCGCCTCGCTGCGCCGCTCCGGCGTCGACACCCTGGTGGTGGTCAACGGGCACGGCGGTAATTACGTGTTGGGCAATGTAGTCCAGGAATCCGCGGGCACCGGTACGCGCATGGCGCTTTTCCCGGCCATGGAGGACTGGGAAGGCGCGTGTGAACGGGCCGGTGTGCAGACGTCGTTGCTCACCGATATGCACGCGGGAGAAATCGAGACGTCCATTCTCCTGCATGCCCATCCGGAATGCGTCAAAGACGGTTATGAGACCTCCGATTTCGTCGCCGACGACCGTCGGCATCTGCTCACCCTCGGCATGTCGGCCTACACCGAGTCCGGGGTCATCGGCCGTCCCTCGATGGCCCGCGCCGAGAAGGGGAAGGAACTCCTCGCCGGGCTGGCCGAGGCCTTCGGAGCGTATTTCTCGCTGGTGACGTCCGAGACGCTGCACTGATCGGGCCCTCCCGCGCTCTCCTCGCGAGGGCGCCGGAGCGCGGCACCCCAGCGGACGACCAGGACCGCGGCGCCGGGCAGGCTCGCCGCGAAGCTGAGCACTCCGTAGATCACCGCGACGGTGAGACCCATGCCCGCGCCGAGCCCGGCGGCGCCGAACGCCCAGGCGGTGACGCCCTCGCGGGGGCCCCAGCCGCCGATGTTCAGCGGCAGCCCCATGGCGAGCAGCGCGAGCAGCGCCAGCGGCATCAACTGGGCGACGGAAGCGGTGGATCCGGCGACCCGGGCGGCGAGCACGAACATCGTCAGGTGACCGGCGAGCACCAGCACCGACGAGAGCGTCACACCGGGCCAGCTGCCGCGGGCCAGCAAAGCGCCCCGCGCCTCGGCGAGCGCGCCGCGGACGGCGCCGTACCGGACGGCGCCCGCGGGGGCCCGGCCCTTGCGCACGGCACCCACGGTCACCACTCCGCACACCGAGACGATCGCGAGGATCAGCGCGGCCTCGCGGGACTCGGCGAGCACCGGTGACGGCTGGGTGAGCAGCACGACCGCGCCGACGGCCACCAACACGGCCTGTCCCGCGGTGCGTTCGAGCACCACCGCGCGTACGCCCCGGCCGATGTCACCGGCGCTCTGCCCGTGCCGGACGGCCCGGTGCACATCGCCGAGGACTCCGCCGGGCAGCGCGGCGTTCAGGAACAGCGCACGGTAGTAGTCAGCGACGGCCGCGCCCAGCGGGAGCCGGATGCGCAGCTCGCGCGCGACCAGGCACCAACGCCAGGCGCTGAGCACCGTGGTGAGCAGTCCGATCCCGATCGCCGCCCACAGTGTCGTGGCGTCGATCCGCCGGAGGCCGTCCAGGAACACCCCCGTGCCGAGCCGCCAGAGCAGCACGCCGAGGATGAGGACGCCGGCGACGGTGCCGAGGTGCGTACGGACGCGACGGTCACCGAGCCGGGCCCGCGGACCCCGCGCCGTTCCGGCCGCCGCGGGGCTCCCGGCGTCCCCGGCCGGGCCGGGCTCCGGTCGGGTGCCCTCGGCGGCGGGCTCGTGCGCGGCATCCGCGCCGGGCTCGGCGAGAGCCTGGGCCGGGCCCGCGGTCGCACCCGGCGCCGCGAGAGCCCGGGGCAGGCTCGTGTTCAGGGGCGGGCCGTCGAGGTCCGGAGTCGCGGCCGCCGGGGCGGAGGCCACGCCCACCGTCTCAAGGCCCGCGCTCACACCGCACCCCCGGCCGGGTGCGGCAGGGCCAGCACATCGCTGTGGTGGACGACGACGCGCAGCTCGCCCGCGGCGCACGCCGCCAGGCGGGAGTTCAGATACGCCTCGGCCCGTGCCGCCAGGTCGGGGCGCTGGTCCACCGCCGCGCCGACCCAGCCGCGCAGCCACTCCGCGGTGAGGGCGGCCTCGTCGGGGCCGAGCCGCCAGGGGCTCGGATGCACCCGCACCGTCGCGCCGTGGCGGCCGAACGCCTCGCAGGCGGCCGTGATGGCCTCCGGGCCGAGCAGTTCGCCGCGCCGCTGGTGGGTGTTGAACGCCTCGGCGATCTCGTCGTCCATCGGGTCGGCCGGGGTGAGTTCGACGCGTCCGACGACGGACAGCGTCAGCAGGGCCGGCACACCGGCGCCCGCACAGGTCGCCGCGAGCCGGTCGATCTCCTCGCCGGTGAGCACGTCGAGCAGCGCCGACGCGGTCACCAGGGAGGCGCCGGCCAGGGCGTCCGCGGTCAGCCGGCCGATGTCACCGCGCTGGGTGGTGACGCCGACGTGGCTGCCGTCGGCCGCCGCCTTGGGCGCTCCGACGGTGGCGAAGTGCAGCAGGTACGGGTCCCGGTCGTGCAGGACCCAGTGCTGGGCGCCGTCGAGCCGGGGCGCCAGCCAGCGCCCCATGGAGCCGGTGCCGCATCCCAGGTCGTGGATGACCAGGTCGCCGCCGCGCACCGGCCGGTTGGCCAGCCGGATGCGCAGCGGGTCGAGCAGATCGGCCGCCCGCGCGGCGGCGTCGGCGGGTTCGCGCAGCTGGAGCCACTGGGGCGCGAAGCGCGGCACCTCGTCGGTGTCCGGATCCCCGACTCGCTGACTGGGCACGCCCGTCCTCACCTTCTCCTCGGGGATGCCGGAGTCCGGCCCGCTCGCGGGAGTCGTCGCGGTACTCACGCGGCCCTCCGGGGTTCGTTGGGCAGCCGGCCGAGCACACCGGCCAGGCTGCGCGCGGTGGTCGCCCAGCCGTCGAGCGCGGCGCGCCGTCCGCGGGCGGCGGCCTTCAGCCGTCGGCGTACGTCGGCCTCGCCGAACCAGCCGCGCAGTTCGGCGGCGAGCGCCGCCGGGTCCTCCGGCGGTACGAGGATGCCGGGCACTCCGCCGTCGGGGGCGCGTCCGACCGCCTCGGGCAGACCGCCGACGTCCGTGGCGAGCACCGGGATGCCGCGTGCCAGGGCCTCGGTGACGGCCATGCCGTAGGTCTCCGCGTACGAGGTGAGGACCATGAGGTCGGCGGCGGCGTAGCTGGCGTCGAGTTCGGCGCCGGCCTGCGGTCCGGCGAGGTGCAGCCGGTCACCGAGGCCGTACTTCGCGATCAGGGCGCGCAGTTGGGCGACGTAGGCCGGGTCCTGGCCGAGTCCGCCGACGCAGACGCAGCTCCAGGGCAGTTCGGTGACGGTCGCGAGGGCCTCGATGAGGCGGTGCTGCCCCTTGCGCGGGGTGACGGCGGCGACGCACAGCAGCCGCGAGACACCGTCGGTGCCGGAGGCGAGCGGTGCGATGTCGGCGCCGGGCGCGGCGACGTGGACGCGGTCGGGGGCGAGGCCGTGGTGGGCGACGAGCCGGCGGACGGCCCAGTCGCTGGTGGCCACGACGGCCGACACGGCCCGCAGTGTCGTACGTTCCCGGGCGTCCAGGTCGGCGGCCACGGCGGGCTGGAGTCCGGTCTCGTCGCCGAGCGGCAGGTGCACGAGCACGACCAGACGCAGCCGGTCGGCCTCGGGGACGACGATCTCGGGGACGCCGCAGGCGACGATCCCGTCGAGGAGGACGACCGTGCCGTCGGGCAGGTCGGCCAGTGTTCTGGCGAGTTCCGTACGGGCGGAGATCCCGGGGCGGGGCCATTCGCCGGGGACGGCGTGCCGGTGGACCTGCCAGCCGAAGCCGGGCAGGTCCAGGCAGAGGCGGCGGTCGTAGGCGTTGCCGCCGCTCGGGGCGGTCGCGTCGTCGACGCCGCCCGGCATCACGAAGTGCACGGAGCGCAGGGACATGGGGATGATCTCGGCGTTCTTGAGAGCCGTGTGCTGCACGGGCACGTAGTTCAGGGCGCCCGGGCCGACGGTCGCGGAGGTCTGGCCGGACCGTGCGGACGCCTGGTCGAGGCTCACGTCGGTCACAGGGCACGCTCGTAACTCGCCCAGGCGATGTGCGACTCGTGCAGGGTGACGGTGATGCCGGCGAGTCCGTGGGCACCTTCGCCGAGGGCTCCGGCGTGCACGCGGTCGGCGAGCCGGTCGGCGATGACCTTCGCCAGGAACTCGGTCGAGGTGTTGGTGTCCTTGAAGTCCGGCTCGCTGTCGAGATTGCGATAGTTCAAGTCGCTGACGACGGCGCCGAGCTCCTGCGTGGCCAGTCCGATGTCGACGACGATGTTGTCGTCGTCCAGCTCGGTGCGGCGGAAGGTGGCGTCCACCAGGAACGTCGCCCCGTGCAGGCGCTGCGCGGGTCCGAAGACCTCGCCACGGAAGCTGTGGGCGATCATCAGGTGATCGCGGACGGTGATGCTGAACAACGGACGACCCTCCAGGTGCGGTGCGTCTGATCCTCTGCCGGGATCACGTCGTGTAGTACGGCTGTCCGGTTCACCTTGTTCAGCCGCTTGTCCGCCTTTCTTCGGATCGCCTGAGGTCAGGCCGGTTCTCGTCGGCTCAAACCTCTTCGTAGGCCACGCGGTGACACAGGGCGGGTATCGATCCGGAGGCCAGTTTCCCCATCACGTCGGGTAGTTCTCCGAAGGCGGACTCGCCGGTGATCAGGGCGTCGAAGGCCGGTTCGGCGAGGAGTTCCAGGGCGAGCGCGAGACGGTCGGCGTAGGTCCGTCCGGCCCGGCCGGAGGGGGAAACGGAACCCACCTGGCTGCTGCGCAGGGTCAGGCGGCGGGAGTGGAAGGCCTCCCCGAGCGGCAGGCTGACGCGGCGGTCGCCGTACCAGCTCAGCTCGATGACGGTCCCCTCCGGGGCGAGCAGGTCGAGGGCACGGGTGAGTCCGGCCTCGGTGGCGCTGGCGTGCACGACGAGGTCGAGTCCACCGGTGGCGTCCTCGGGGAGCGCGAAGTCGATGCCGAGCGCCCGGGCGACGGCACCGCGTGCCGGGTCGGCGTCGACGAGCTGGACCCGTACGCCCGGGAAGCGGGCGAGCAGCGCGGCGACCGAGCAGCCGACCATGCCGCCGCCGACCACGGCGATCCGGTCGCCGATCAGTGGGGCGGCGTCCCACAGGGCGTTGACCGCGGTCTCGACGGTGCCGGCGAGGATGGCGCGTGCGGCGGGCACCGACTCGGGTACGACGGTCACGGCGCTCACCGGGACGACGTACCGCGTCTGGTGCGGGTAGAGGCAGAAGACCGTGCGCCCGAGCAGATGGTCGGGACCTTCCTCCACTTGGCCGACACTCAGATAGCCGTATTTCACGGGCGCGGGGAAATCCCCGTCCTGGAACGGCGCGCGCATCGCGGCGTGCTGGTTCTCCGGGACTCCCCCGCGAAAGACGAGGGTCTCGGTGCCCCTGCTCACTCCTGAGTAGAGCGTGCGTACGAGCACCTCCCCCTCGGCGGGCGCGGACAGGGCGACGTCCCGGATCTCACCGTGGCCCGGCGACGCGAGCCAGAAGGCGCGAGCTGTGAGTTCCATGAGCGTCCCCCTGAACGTTGGAGCAGATCTTCACGTACGGACCAGTGACAAGTCGCGCACACGGTACGCGGCGTTGATCGAATCTGTCATACGGCCGGAGGATGTGCGGTGGCCCTGAACAACACGTACGGCGCGAGGCTTCCCCAGCAGGAGACCATGGTGGGAGCCGGTGTGCAGCTCCTGGTGCTCGCCCTGCTGGGCACGGCGATCGGGATGGGGCCCGCGGGCTGGCTGACCGGTCTCGCGTTCGGGATCGCCACCTGGGCGGTGCTCACCCGTGCCCTGCGGCGCACACAGCCCCGCTCCTTCGGACCCGCCAACCGTGTCACCCTCGGCCGCGCGATCCTGGTGGGCGGCGTCACCGCCCTGGTCGCGGACTCCTTCCAGAGCTCGCCGCCGGTGAGTCTGCTGGTCGGTCTGACGGCGGTGGCCCTGATCCTCGACGGCGTCGACGGCAAGGTCGCCCGGCGGACCGGCACGTCCTCCGCCCTGGGCGCGCGCTTCGACATGGAGGTGGACGCTTTCCTCATCCTCGTGCTGAGCGTGTACGTCGGGATGTCGTTCGGCCCGTGGGTGCTGCTGATCGGCACCATGCGGTACGCGTTCGTCGCGGCGGCCCGGGTGATGCCGTGGCTGAACGCGGCGCTGCCGCCGAGCATGGCGCGCAAGACGGTGGCGGCCATGCAGGGCGTCATCCTGCTGGTCGCGGGTGCCGATGTCCTGCCGTACGCGGTGACGCTGGGGGCCGTCCTGCTGGCCCTCGGGCTGCTCGTGTGGTCGTTCGGCCGTGACATCGGGTGGCTGTGGCGGCAGAGCCGCCGTGGACCCGTCGAGCCGGTCCGGGAGGACGGGGCCGGGGACGAGCGGCCGCGGGAGCTGGTCGGCGCGGCCGCGGCCCGTTCCGAGCGCTGAGTCACCTGCCCGCGCGGGTGGCACGGTGCAGGTCACGGGTGTCCGCGGGGATGTTCAGTAAGTGATCTTCACGCCGCGGACCGTGTGGTTGTCCGTAGTACTACCGGTGGCAGCGGCGAAACCGACCAGGACGTTCTGCGGCAGGGCGACGGCCGTGTCGATGACCTGGGTGCCGTCCACGGCGACCAGGAGGTGTCCGGCGGTCGTCACGGTCACGTCGACGACATGGGTGCCGGTCCGCAGGGCGGGCACGGCGGTCGAGGTGGCGGCATAGGTGAACGGCGAACCGGTTCCGCCGACGGCCACCCCGACGAAGTTGGCCGACGGGTCACCGGTGTTGCGATGGGTGTCCAGGGTGACGGCGATGCCCGGCAGACCCGCGTAGCCGAGGCCACCGCCTCCCGCGCCCAGTGCCGTCGGAGTCGCCTTGGCCGCGTCGAGCAGCAGCAGGGCGAGACCGTCGGCGCCACTGCCGCCGCCGATCGCGGCGGTGAAGGTCGCCTTGAGGCGGGCCGACGGTACGGCGGTGCCCTGGACGGCGGACCCCCTGGCGCTCTGCACGGCCTGGGTGAGTACCAGGTCGGTGCCGGACAGCGCCGCGGAACCGTTGTAGGTCCAGCGGTTGGGTCCGGGCGGCGGCACCGCGTACGAGGTCGCGGTGATGACCGCGTCCCGTACGGAGTGGATGTCGGTCTTGTCGCCGTTGGCGCCGGTGAAGGCGAGCAGCGCCGTCGGCGGCAGCGAGTTGACCGTGGTGTTCAGCAGCCGGATGCCGTCCATCGAGACGGTGAGGGTCTTCCCTGAGACGGACACGGAGACGGTGTGCGGGCCCGAGCGGAGGTTCGGAACGCTGGTGGTGGTCGCCGCGTAGGTGAGGGCCCCGTTGCTCGTGGCGGCGGTGATGCCGACGAAGTTCGCGGACGGCTCACCGGTGTTGCGGTAGGTGTCGAAGGTGAGGGCCACGCCGGGCTTGCCCGCCCAGCCGAGGCCGCCGCCGTCGGTGCCCAGCGCGGTGGGGGTGGCTCCGGCCGGGTCCAGCAGGCCGAAGGTGAGGCCGTCGCCGCCGCTGCCACCGCCGATGACCGTGGAGAACGCGGCCTTGAGACCATCGGTGACCACCGGGACCGGGAAGACGGCCGAGCCCGCCTGGTGGGCCGCGGTCCGGGTGAGCTGCAGGTCGGCGCCGGACAGCAGGGCGGAACCGTTGAGCTTCCAGCCGCCGTCCCCGGGTGCCGGGACGGTGACCCGGCCGGGCGCGGTTCCGGTGCCGGTCAGTGATTCGTTCTGCGGTCCGCGGCCGTCGTCGGAGGTCAGCTGGTAGGTACCGGAAGCCGCGCCCACGGCGGTCGGGGAGAAGGTGACCGCCTGGTGGATCACGTCCTCCGGGCCGATGACCTGGCCTTCGCTGAGCGGGTTCGTCACCTGGAACGGGGCCGCGGGCGGGGCCGCCTTGGTGACGGTGAGCGGAATGTTGCCGGTGTTGCTGATGTCGAAGGTCTTGGTGACCGATTTCCCGACGGCCACACTGCCGAAGCCGGTCGACGTCGGGGTGACGGTCAGACGCGCCTCGCCGACCACCGCGCCGCCGGTGAGCCGGACGGCGGCGGTGCCGTTCGTTCCGGTGACGGACAGCGTGCCGGAGTGTTCTCCCGCCGCCGTCGGGGCGTACCTCACCTGGACGGTGACGGACTGCTGGGGCTGGACGAGGGCGCCGTCGGCAGGCAGTCCCTCGACGCCGAAGGGCGCGTCCGGTGACGTGCTCGCCGAGACCGTCTCGGCCTCGGTGCCGGTGTTGGTGAAGCTCACGCCCAGGGTCTTGACGGTTCCGGTGGCCACCGTGCCGAACGCCAGCTCGGATGGGAAGGCGGTGAGGCCGGGGCGGGTGCCGTAGCCGGTCAGCCCGAGCCCCACCGCGCCGGTGTCCGTGGTGAGCGTCAGCACCGAACTGTCCGCTCCCGGCGAGGTCGGCGAGAACGACACCGGAACCGTGTAGCTGTCACCCGCGTGCAGGGTGACCGGCAGGCCGGTGGGTGCGGCGGAGAACTGGCCGCCCGGCGCCGCTGCGACCGCCGAGATCGTGACGTCCTCGGTGGCGGTCACCTTCGCGGTGCCCTGGCCGGTGCCGCCCACGGCGACCTTGCCGAAGTCCACCGGACCGCCGCTCAGCGCGCCGGTGGACGGCCGGCCGAAGCCGAGCACATGGCCGTCGCGGGTGCCGACGTAGACCCTCCCCCCGTCGGTGGCGGGGACGGAGAACTTGGACACGGTGCCGATCGGCGCCGAATAGCGCAGGTTCAGGGTTCCCTTGACCGGCACGGCGTCGTACGCGCGCAGCTGGCCGTTGGCCCCGTTGGAGCCGTCCGAGTAGACCGCCCAGACGAGGGCGGAGCCCGGGGTGGTGCCGGTGGAGGTCACCACGGGTGACCCCGAGGTGTAGCCGAAGGTGCCGGTACTGGTGCCGGTGTTGGTCAGGGTGGGCAGGCCCGCGCCGTTCGTGCCGTAGGCGAAGGCGCGCAGCGGACCCTTGCTCCCGATCGTGTAGACGTAACCGCCCTCACCGCCGTACGCGGCCGGGTGCCCCCAGACGCCCTCGTACGGGCCGAAGGTGCCGAGCACGCCGTCGGTTCCGCCGGGGCCCTGGGAACGACCGCCCAGGTTGTCGCGGTCGAGGAGGAACAGGCGGCCGTCCTTGCCGATCTCCACCAGCAGATGGGGGTGCTGGGCGGTGCCGAAGGCGGGTCCGGGCAGCGCCGTCGGCCCGCCGGAGCCGAGGTCGGTGTCGTTGGTGTCGAGGGTCGGGGCGTTGCTGGGGCTGAAGAAGTCCTGCGCGGACATGGTGCCGTCACTGTTGACGCCCAGGCGGACCACCGACTCGGCGAGCCGGCCCGGTGGCTGCGAACCCGGGCCGGGCGCCGGGGAGATGCCGTTCCCGGTGGACAGGAACATCCGGCCGGGGCCGTCGGAGACCAGACCGCCACCGCTCATCCAGATGCCCGCCATGCCGTTGGCGGAGGAGTCCTCGGTGGCCCACAGCGTGGTGGCCCGGCTCGTGGTGTTCACACCGAGGACGTAGCCGACGTAGGGGCCGACGTCGCAGTGCGACGCGAAGGCCGCGTAGACCGATCCGCCCATCAGGAGCAGGCCCGGGCGCTGGGCGGCGGTGAAGGCGTTGAAGGAGTGGCTCGGGTCGTTGACCGGTGCCCCCTGCACCTTGACCGGCCAGCCGGTGCGCTCGGTGCCGGTCGTCGCGTCGAGTGCGTGCACGTACCAGTTGGGGTGCTGGGTGTCGGCGCCGTCGTTGATCTTCGCGGTGAGGTAGACGGTCTTGGTGGCCGGGTCGTACACGGGCGTCGAGGTGACACCGAAGTTGGGGACCAGGTCGCCGCAGCCGATCGCCGAGGCGGGCCAGGGCGCACCCAGGTCCTTCGTCCAGTTGATCGTGCCGGACGCCGAGTCGAGTCCGTACACCTTGGCGTTCTCGGTGGCCGCGACGACCGTCCTGCCCGCCACCAGGGGCTGCGCGTACACCTGGCCGTCCACGGCGGTGGAGAACTGCCGGCCGAAGTCGGAACTGGAGACCTCGGAGGGAGCGAGACCGGGCTCGTCGCGGTCCCAGCCGGTCCGCAGGTCGTCGACCGAGACCGTCGGCGCGTCGGTCCGGGCACGGTCCGCCGCCGGCGCGGGCAACGTGCCTCCGGTGCCGAGCAGCAGACAGCCCGTCAGCAGCGAGAGCAACCGGTTCGTGGTCCGCCGTGCGCGCGTGCTGAGCATGTCTCCACCTCGGTGCATGAGTGCGCGAGGGCGGAGACCGGCAGGTCCCGCCGGCGATCATGGTCAAGGAGGCGGCCCGATATTCATACGATCCCGGAAGGCCGGCCGGGCATGGTTCACCCCGATGGACCAAGGACGTCGCGCGGCACAGCCGCGGACCGGGTGACGCCGCGCGGGAGAGTCGCCGACCGGGTGGGAACGCCCGCCACGGGGCGCTTCCCGCAGCCCCGTGCACGCCGGTCACCCTATGCACGAAGCTGCCGGAATACCTGACGGAATCTGTCAGGTATTGCCTCCACAGTGGTCCGCACGGACGCGGTGGACGTGTCCCGAGCGGGAGGTTGGACATGGCACGGCACACGGTCGCGTTCGAGGTGGCCGGTCCCTGGTCCCTGGAGAACAGCAGGGAGTTCTGGGAGGAGATGGCACCCGTGCCACCGGCCGGGGCTGCGGGCGCGGGAACGTCGCTGCGTACGGTGTTCCACGCCGACGCCGACTGGCGGCGGGTCGCCGCGGAGGTGGCGCAGAACGGGTCCACCGCCCACGTCCTGGTCACGGGGGACGGCGATCTGGACGCCGCCGCGGAGCAGGTGCGCCGCTTCCTGTCCCTGGACGTCGACGCCCGCGGCTGGCCCGCGGTGGGCGACCGCGACCCCGTGATCGGCCGGATCCAGGCGCGCCGGCCGGGACTTCGTCCGTGCGGCTTCCATTCTCCGTACGAGGCCGCCTGCTGGGCGGTGCTGACCCAGCGCACCGGGACGACGGCCGCCCGTGGCCTGCGCGACGACCTCGTCGACCGCCATGGAACCGGCGGCGCGTTCCCGGCGCCCGAGGCCCTGCTCCGGATGGACACCGAACTGCCCTGGCGCAAGACCGAATACCTGCACGCCGTCGCCCGGGCGGCCCTCGACGGACTGCTCGACGGCGCGCAACTGCGTTCCCTGGAACCGCGGGACGCGATGCGGCAGGTTCAACAGGTCAAGGGGCTGGGCGCCTTCGCCGCCGAACTGGTCGTCGTCCGCGGCGCGGGCCACCCCGACGTCCTGCCGACCCAGGAACGCAGACTCGCCGCGGAGATCACCGAACAGTACGGACCGGACCACGACCTGACCCACATCTCCGGGAACTGGCGTCCGTACCGCACCTGGGCCGCGCTCCATCTGCGGATCCTGCACGGTGAACGCACGGGCGCTCAAAGGGCGCGCGGGACGCGGACACCCACGCGATGAAGCACGCCCGCCCCGCCCCCTGAAATCGGACGTCCGCACGACATTCACGACCAGTCATGACCGGGAACGAACATCAACTGGCTAGACTACGCACCCTCGTGCACGCGATCGCGCCACGCGCGAGCAAAGCCGTTCCGAAGGGTTTCGACGCTTGATAGCCATCGAAGATGTCAGCAAGCGATACGCCGACGGCACGGTGGCCGTCGATCGCCTGTCCCTGCAGATACCGAACCACTCCATCACCGTTCTCGTCGGACCTTCGGGCTGCGGCAAGACCACCACGCTCCGCATGATCAACCGCATGGTCGAGCCGAGCAGCGGCACGATCCGGGTCAACGGCGAGGACATCCGGAGCCGGCCGGTCAACGCCCTGCGCCGCTCCATGGGTTACGTCATCCAGAACGCCGGTCTCTTCCAGCACCGGACGATCCTCGACAACATCGCCACGGTGCCCCGGCTGCTCGGCTGGTCCAAGCAGCGCGCCCGGGACCGCGCGGCGGAACTGATGGAACGGGTCGGCCTCGACCCGGCCATGGCCCGCCGCTATCCGTACCAGCTCTCCGGCGGCCAGCAACAACGCGTGGGCGTGGCCCGCGCGTTGGCCTCGGACCCGCCCGTCCTGCTCATGGACGAGCCGTTCTCCGCGGTCGACCCGGTCGTCCGCCGTGGCCTGCAGGAGGAGTTGCTGCGCATCCAGGGCGAGCTGGGCAAGGCCATCGTCTTCGTCACCCACGACATGGACGAGGCGATCACCATCGGCGACCGCATCGCCGTCCTGCGCACCGGCGGCAAGCTCGCCCAGTTCGCCGCGCCGGACGAGATCCTGTCGTCGCCGGCCGACGCGTTCGTGGAGCAGTTCCTCGGCGCCGACCGGGGCATCCGCGGTCTGTCGTTCCTGTCCACCCGCGATCTCGAACTCGACCGCTCCCGGGTCTTCCCCGTCGGCTCCGACTGGCAGGAGATCACCGGACGCGAGACGGGCGGGGCGCCGGTGCTGGTGACCGACGCGGGCGGCAAACCGCTCGGCTGGGCCGATCCCGGCGCCTGGAGCGGTGACGTGGAGACGCTCGAACCGTACGGGCAGAGCTTCGAGGTGGGCCGCGACTCGCTGCGGATCGCCCTGGACCGGGCCGTGCTGTCGCCGACCGGGCAGGCGGTCGCCGTCGACGGCGGTGGGAAGGTGCTCGGGGTCGCCGGGCAGGAGACGGTCGCCGCGGCGATCCGGCTGGCCCGGCGACGACGGGCCGAGGACGCCCCGCGGGAGACGTCGGCGGCGAAGGCGCTGCGATGAACGGGTACTTCGACATACCGAGCGACCTCCAGCACAGCTATGGCGGCCTGATCGCCATCCATATGCAGGAGGCACTGGTCCCGGTGCTGGTCGGTCTGCTGCTGGCGCTGCCGGTCGGCCTGCTGTGCGTCCACTACGACTGGCTCTACCCGCCGGTGCTGTGGACCTCCACGGTGCTCTACGCCATCCCGTCGATCGCCTTCTTCGTGGTGCTCATCGACTACACCGGGCTGACCCAGCTGACGGTGATGATCCCGCTGTGCCTGTACAGCCTGGTCGTGCTCGTACCGGCGGTCGTCGACGGCATCCGCTCGGTCCCCGAGGAAACGAACGCCGCCGCCTCGGCCATGGGCATCGGCCTCGCACGCCGCTACTTCCAGGTCCAACTGCCCATCGCCGTACCGGCGATCATGGCCGGACTCCGGGTGGCCGTCGCCTCCAGCATCAGCCTGGTGAGCATCGGCGCGCTGATCGGCAACCAAGGAGGGCTCGGCAATCTGCTGACCACCGCGCAGTTGTACGACCGCCCCCGCCTCGCCGTGACGTCGGTGGTCACCACCGCCGTCCTCGCGATCGTGATCGACGCCCTGCTGGTCCTGCTGCGGCGGGTCCTCACCCCCTGGGAACCGCCGTCCGCCCGCGCGGCGCGGCGCTCCGGGGCCACGACCGCGGACGTCGCCGCCCGCACCCCGGGGGGCGTGTCGTGAACGTACTCGACTTCATGCGGTCCTTCTTCAGCGACAGCGCCCACTGGCACGGCTACGACGGCATCCCGCAACGCGTGTGGGAGCACCTCCAGTACACCGCCGGGGCCCTGGCGATCGCCGCCGCCATCGGTCTGCCGGTCGGTCTGATCACCGGACACACCGGGCGCGGCGGCAACACGCTGGCCTTCCTGTCCGCCGGCGCCCGCGCGCTGCCGACCTTCGGACTCCTGGTCCTGATGTTCGTCTGGCTCGGGCTCGGCATCGTGCCCGTGATGATCCCGCTCGTGGTGCTGGCGGTCCCCCCGATCCTCATCACCACCTACGAGGCGATCCGCACCGTGGACCCGTCCCCCGTCGATGCCGCCCGAGGCATGGGCATGCCGGCGACCCGGATCCTGTTCCAGGTCGAGGTCCCGGCGGCGCTGCCGCTGATCCTCAGCGGACTGCGCTCGGCGACGGTCCAGATCGTCTCGACGGCGACCATCGCGGCCTATGTGTCCCTCGGCGGGGTCGGCCGGTACATCCTGGACGGCCTGTACCAGCACAACTACGAGAAGGTGGCGGGCGGGGCGGCCCTCACGGCCGTCCTCGCGCTGTTCGTCCTCGGCCTGTTCTGGGCCGTGGGCCGGGTGGCGGTCTCTCCCGGCGTGCGCAGACGCCGGGCCGCCTAGGAGCGCTACCAGCACGGCGGGGACGGCCTTCGGGCCGTCCCCGTCTCAGCGTTCGGCCGTGGCGAGGGCGTGTTCGAGGACGACGAGCAACGCGTCCCGCACGGACCCTCGGTCACGTGCGTCGAACACGGTCAGCGGCACATGGTCGCCGACGTCGAGAGCCCACCGTACGTCGTCCAGATCGTGTTCGATCCTGCCGTCGAAGGCGTTGACGGCCACGGCGAACGGGATCTCGCGGTGCTCGAAGTAGTCGACCGCCGCGTAGCAGTCGTCGAGCCGCCGGGTGTCGACGATGACGAGCCCGCCGAGCGCGCCCTCGACGAGGTCGTCCCACATGAACCCGAACCGCTCCTGTCCGGGGGTGCCGAACAGGTAGAGCTTCAGGGTCGGGTCGAGGGTCACGCAGCCGAAGTCCATGGCGACGGTCGTCGTCACCTTCTCCGGAGTGTGGGTGAGGTCGTCGACTCCCGCGGCGACCGAGGTGATGGACGCCTCGGTGGTCAGCGGCTCGATCTCCGAGATGGCGCCCACCGTGGTGGTCTTGCCCACGCCGAAGCCGCCCGCGATCACCATCTTCACGGGCAGCGGCGGCCGGGCCGTCTCTTCGTCAGCCCTCACGGACCGCGCCCCGGGAGTCGGGGATAGCTCGAAGACCATCGATAACCCTTCGCAGAACGGTGACATCGCGGTTGGAGTGGGCCTGCGGTGCGTACAGGGCCAGTTGACCGTCGGCGCGCAGATCGTCGGCGAGGACCCGGATCACATTCAGGTGCATCCGGAGTTTCGCCGCGATCTCCGCGAGCGACTGCGGCTCACGGCAGACCGAGATGATGTCGCGGTGCTGGTCGAAGACGAACGCGTCCAGCGCCGCCAGCCCCACCCGGGTGGCCACCACCTGTGTCTCGATCGGGATCGGCGGTACGAGGCTGTCGCCTCCGGCGATCCGCCCCGCGGTCAGCAGGAACGGCCGGACCACCGAGGCGGGGCGTTCCACTCCCCACTCGGCGTCGTCACCGGCCAATGGCTCGCCGGACGTCATCACGTCCTCCCCCTTCACCTCGCGGGGCGTCACCGGTCATGTGACGCCCCGACGGACGTCAACCGGTCGGTGCGATGCCCACGGTGTTCTTCAGCTCCATGACCAGTTGCGGACTCAGCACCGCACCGGCCCGGTTGGCGAACAGGGTCATCTCGTAGGCGATGTTGCCGAGCTTGGCCTCCTTCGAGGCCACCACTCCGAGCACCGCTCCGGCACCGAGGGCGGACACCAGGACGTGCCCTTCCTCCAGGTCGATGATGACCTTGTTGAGGCTGCCGAGGCCGTAGTTGCCGGAGGCGCCCATGGCGAGGCTGGTGATACCGGAGACGATCGCCGCGAGCCGTTCGGAGTCGGCCTGACCGCGCAGTTGGGAGACCGCGATCAGCAGTCCGTCGGAGGAGACACCGATCACGTCGACGACCCCGGCTGTCTCGGTGGCGAATCGATTGAGCAGCCAGTTGAAGTCGGCAGCGGCGGTCTTCACGTCCGTCGCGGGTTGCGCGGCTCGGGACTCCGGCTCGCCTGTCCACATGGTCACGTGCTCATGCCTTCCGGGGAAGAGGGTCTCGTGTTCTGGGTGTCGGGTACGGCCGGGCCGCCGGGCCTGCCGCCCGGCAGGATCGCCCCGGCCGGGGCGTCCTCGGCCGCGCTCTCGCGCTCGGCCCGCAGGACGGCGGCCTCGAACTCGTCGAGTTCGTCACGCGCCGCCTCGGCGTCGGTGGGCGCCCAGGAGGGCGGCCGACGGTGGGTGACGGGTTCCTTGGGCCGGGGCAGCCGGCTCGACGCCGTGCCGGCCGACAGCGTCGCGCCGCGCACCCGACGGCGCAGGGGACCGGCGTCGCCGGGCCGCGCCGGGGCGGTGGGGCCCTGGCCCGGGTCGATTCCGGTGCCGGGCCGGGCGCCGCCGTGTGTCATGGCGCGCTCGGCGCCGGGGTCCGTCCTGGGTTCCGCGCGGCGGGCGTGGCCGGCGGACTCGATGTCCTGGGAGCGGGCGGGCACCCTGCGGGGCAGGCCCGCGGGTCCGGGCGGCGACTCGACCTGTGCCGGCCGCGGCTCGCTCGGGCCGGAGCGGCGCGCGGGCGGCTGGATGTGCGGGGCCCTGGTCACCGGACGGCCGGGGTCGGCGAGCACGAGGTGGGACGTGGGCACCGCCACGGTGGCGGTGACACCGCCGCCCGGCGTGCGGGACAGGACGACCTCGATGCCCCAGCGCCGGGACAGGCCACCGACCACGAACAGACCGAGGACCTCCGTCGGCGCCAGGTCCAGGCGCTCGCGCCGGATCAGCCGGGCGTTCTCCTGCGCCAGCCGCTCCGGGCTCATGCCGAGCCCGTGGTCGATGATCTCGACGAGCGCTCCGCCCCCTTGGTGCCGGGGCCGCAGGACCACTTCCACGCCGCTGGTCGCCGGGGAGAACATCACGGCGTTCTCCAGCAGTTCGGCGAGCATCAGCGTCAGATCGCCGACGATGTCGGGGACGACGGTGACGTCGCCCTCGGCGTGCGGGGTGACGCGCTGGTAGCCCTCGATCTGGCCGAGCGCGGCGCGGACGATGTTGCTGAGCCGCATCGGTTCGGTGTTCAGGCCGGTCTCGCTGATCCCGGCGAGCAGCATGAGGCTGTCGGCGTTGCGCTGGAGCCGGACGGCGATGTGGTCGATGCGGTAGAGCCGGTCCAGCACCTCGGGGTCGGTCTCGCCGCGCTCCACGGAGTCGATCAGGGCGAGTTGACGAGCCGTCAGGTTACTGACGCGGCGTCCGACGTTGCCGAACATCTCGGCGATGTTGCGCCGGCTGACGACCTGGCGTGCCAGCAGGGCGCTCGCGGTGACCTGAACCTGGTTGAAGGCTTCGGCCAGTTCACCGATCTCGTCGCGCACCGGCACGGGCACGGCTTCCAGCCGCGGCGGACTCGCATCGTCGGCGTCGTCGTCGGCGACGCGGGCGAGCTCGGTCTCGGCGGCACCGGCCACGTGCTGGGCCGCCGCCGTGAGGGTGCGCACGGTCCGCACCACCGAGCGGCGGGTCAGCACGGAGAACAGCAGCCAGGCGGCGAAGGCGAGCAGGTTGCCGACGACCAGCCAGGCCACCCGCCACCAGGCGCCGTTCGACGCGGACTGGGCGTCCGCGGCGATCTCGCCGATCAGTGACTGGACGATCTTCAGGCGGTTCTCGGCCTGCCGTTCATAGGTGGGGTCGGCGCGCAGCGCGTCGTCGAGCGCCGCGCGCAGCTGCGTCGCGTTCTCGGCGACCAGACCGCCGGGGTCGACCTGGAGCGCGGCCCAGTGCTGGGCGATGACGCTCTGGAACGGGCTGTGCTCGATCCCGGCGAGCTCGGTGCCCTGTTCCTGGCTGGCGAACCGGGTGAACCGCTCGGCCTGGTAGGTGTACTGGTTGTAGTCGCCGACCGCGCCGGTGAACTCGATGAGCGCGTTGGAGTCGCGGGTGCGGGACGCGAAGACGCTGGTCTCGAAGGAGGCGTGGGCGGCGTCGGCGCGCAGCAGTGCGTCGAGCAGATTGCCCGCGGACGAGGAGGAGTCGCTGCCGGACTGGCCGAGACCGAGGCCGTTGATGAGGCCCTCGATCACCGCTCCGTACGCCGGGTCGATGTTGTCGGCGGGGATCGGCCCCTCCTCGACGGTCTTGCGGAGGCTGTCCAGGCCCTCGAGTTCCTTCAGTGCCTGGGCCTCACCGTCGGGCAGCCGGTCGCTGTAGGCGGCCCGGACGGCTTCGATGTGGGTGCCGACCTGGTCCTGCGCGTCCAGGTAGGCGGAGGTGTCGGGCGACCGCTCTCCCGAGCGGGCCGCCTCGTAGCGCAGGGAGACCAGGAGCGCCTGCCGGTGCTCGGTCTGCACGGCGTCGATGAGCTTGGTCACCTGCGCGCTGTCCCGCACGAGTTGGGCGGTGTCGGCGGCGGACCGGGCCCGGTCGATCTCTCCGTAGACGACATAGGAGAGCATCACGGATATCACCGCGAGCGGCACGGTCACCAGAACATTGAGTTTCCGGCGGAAAGGCCAACGGTCCAGCAGAGATGGTGTCCGGCCGGTCCGAAGAGCCGTGGACGGCTGCCCCGAGGCGGCTTTTCTGTGCGCGGGCACCCAACCTCCTTGACTTCATTTCCCGTTGGAAGCCCATAGGCAGGCCTGCATGGATCAATGGTCACGAACAGCGCGGTCGGGCCGACAAGTGGAAGGGGGCCCTCGACGCGGCCAACACTAGCGGTTGCCGTAAGAGTACGGCCATGATCAACCGAGAAGTGGCACGCGGAGGCGCCTGGTTCGATCGGATTTTGGTCACGTTGTGCCTACGGGCTGAAGCTGTACGGTCCCCATCAGTGATCTATTCGTGCCTTGACGGCAGTTGAGGCGGCTCGATTGGATCGTCAGGACCGTCACACCCGCGCCCACCGGCCACCGATGCCCCACTCATTGCCAAGTCTGGATGACCAACGTGACCATCGCCAGAAGCACTCGAACCTCTACAACTTACGCCGTTTCCCTGCTGGTTGTGGCCGCGGCCGCACTGACGGGCTGCGGTTCCTCCGACGACTCCGGCAAGGACGACCCGTTGCAGGGTGACGCCGCCAAGGGCGGTACGGTCGTTGTCGGTTCCAACAACTTCCCCGAGAGCATCCTGCTCGCCGACATCTACGGCGAGGCCCTCAAGTCCAAGGGCGTCAAGGTCAGTTACAAGCTGAACATCGGCAGTCGCGAGACCACGTACGGCCTGATCAAGAACGGCACGATCACGGTCCTGCCGGAGTACAACGGCGCACTGCTCGCCTACCTGGACGCCAAGGCCACCCCGACCACCGTCGAGGAGACGAGCAAGGCCATTTCGGCCAAACTCGACCCCAAGCTTGCCCTGCTGACTCCGTCCGAGGCCCAGGACAAGGACGCGATCGCCCTGAACGAGGCCACGGCCAAGAAGTACAGCCTCACGGACAAGTCGACCATCGCCGACCTCGCCGACGTGGCGAAGGACCTGGTCATCGGCGGCTCCCCCGAGTTCCAGACCCGGCAGCAGGGCCTGAAGGGACTGAAGTCGGTTTACGGTCTCAATTTCAAGAACTTCAAGGCACTGGACGCGGGCGGCAAGATCACCGTGACAGCCCTCAAGGACAACAACATCCAGGCCGCGGATATCTTCTCGACCGACCCCACAATCAGCAAGAACAAGTTCGTCGTGCTGCAGGACCCGAAGAATCTCTTCGGATTCGAGAATGTAACTCCGCTGACATACAAGAGCGAACTGCCGGCGGCCGGAGTTTCCGTCCTCAATGCCGTCTCGGCGAAGCTCGACACCGAAACCCTCGTGAAGCTCAACAGCGAGGTGCAGGAGGGCAGCAAGGACCCGCTGGACGTGGCGAAGACGTGGCTGTCCTCGGCGGGACTCAGCTGACGTCGGGACCGGCAGCCGGCTGACGGGTGCCCGCGGGCCGGGGAGAAGCCTTCCCCGGCCCGCCCTGCTGTCTTCTGTCGACGTACGGCTGAGGAGTGAACGTCCGTCATGCTCGAGCGCACGGCCGACGCGGCCACCGGCTCCGCGATCGACGAGCCCACCGGCGGGACCGCGTCGCGCGGTGCGGCACTCCGCGGCCGGGGCCTCGATGCCGCCGCGGTGGCCCGGATCGCCGACGGAGCGACACCTCCTCCCCCGCATCCCGCGGCACTCGAGGCGATGGAACGCACCCGCCGTGCCGCGCGCCGGCTCGCGGCGGAGGGCGCCCGGGTCTACGGGCGCAGTACCGGTGTGGGCGCGCATCGGGGCCTGACCGTCGAGGAACACGACGGCGCGGGCCATGATCTGCGGCTGTTGCTCAGTCACGCGGGCGGCGTGGGCGAGCCCCTGCCCGCACGCCAGGTCCGGGCGATGATGGTGGTGCGCGCGAACCAACTCCTCGCCGGCGGATCGGGGTTGGGACCCGAGATCGCGGTGGCCGTCACGGACGCGCTCCGCGCGGGAGTGCATCCCCTGGTCCCCGAGTACGGGTCCGTGGGTACCGGCGATCTGACGGCGCTGGCCCAACTGGGCCTTGCCCTCTTCGGCCACGGCACCTGGACACGGGACCGGGCGGGCTCCGGGGGCCATCCGGCCGAGCGACCCCTCTCCGCGTTCACGCTCCCGCGGAGCCCGCTTCCGCGGAGCCCGTTCGCGGAGAGTCCGTTCCCGGAGGGTCCGTTCGCGGAGAGTCCGTTCCTGGAGGGTCCGTTCGCGGAGAGTCCGTTCCCGGTGAGTCTTTCCCTTCAACGAGGCGACGCGCTGGCCCTGTTGAGCAGCAACGCCCTCACTCTCGGCCAGTCCGCGCTCGCCTGGCACGATCTCGGTGTCCCGCTCCGCGCCGCGCACCTGGTCGCCGCGCTCTCGCTGCACGCGGTGGGAGGCTCGCTAGAGGCGTACGCGCCCGAGGTCCACCGGGCCCATCCGCACCCGGCGATCGGGCGGGCCGCGGCCCAGGTCAGAGGACTGCTCGGTGGGGCGGCCGGGAACGGAACGGTCGTACCGCAGCCGCCGGGCGGAGTGGCGGCACGGGTACAGGACCCCTTCGGCTTCCGCTGCTTCCCGCAGGTCCACGGCCCCGCGACGGAGGCGTGGTCGGGCCTGGAGCGGGTGCTGTCGATCGATCTCAACTCCGCCACCGAGAACCCCCTCATCGGCTGGGACGAGACCACGGGCGCCCCCCTCGCACAGCATCACGGCGGCTTCTTCGCCGCGCCGCTCACCCTCGCGCTCGACCAGCTGGGCCTCGCCGTGCTCGGCACGGCCCGGCTCTCGGCGGCGCGGCTGTCCGCTCTCGGCCGCCCCGAACTGACCGGGCTGCGCTCCTACTTGGCCGACACGTCCTCCGCCGGGTCGGGAATGATGATCCTGGAGTACAGCGCGGCGTCCGCCCTCGCCGAGATACAGGCCTGCGCCACCCCGGCCGCGCTCGGGCACGTGGTGCTGTCCCAGGGCATGGAGGAGGCGGCGACCTTCGCGACCCAGGCGGCCCGCAAGTCCCTGCGGCTGGCACAGGCGTACCGGCTGGTCCTGGCCTGCGAACTCGTCACCGCCGTAAGGGCGCTGCGGCTGCGCGGCACCCCGCCCGCTCCGGACACCCCGGCGGGGCGTGCCTACCTGCGCGCGGCGGCGGCTCTGGACCCGGACATGCGGGACCGACCCCTCACGGACGATGTGACCGTCGCGTCGGCCCTGCTCGAAGAGTTCGCCGACATCGGCCACGACGGCTGAGCGGCCCCGGCACCGCGCACCCGGCGCTCACGCCGGACCCCGCGCGGCACCGGACCCCGTGCCGTCAGTTCCGCGCCCCCGGTGCGACGGCCTCCGCTTCGGTCGCCGCACCGGCATCGGCACCGGGGGCCCCGCCCACGGTCCGCCCCGAAGCCCGGGGTGCGCCGGAGAGACGTGCCGTGCGCCGGACGGGGACGAGGAGCGCGGCCAGTGCGGCGGCCAGGCAGAGCAGGGCGAGCAGGGTGAACCCGTGGGTGTACCCGGACTCGTACGGCAGGCCCGAGGACTGGAGGTGGCCGGTGACCAGCACGCTGGTCACCGCGGCGCCGATGGAACCCCCGATGGTGCGGATGTTGGCGTTCATCCCGGTGGCCGCGCCGGTCTGTTCGGCCGGGACGCTGCCGACGATGAGGTTGGCCATCGCGGCGAAGGCGAGTCCGATGCCGAGGCCGAACACACCCGCGGCGAAGGCGATCTGCCACGGCCGGGCGTGCCAGAGAGCGAGGAATCCGCAGGCGACCGCGCCGAGCGCGGCACCGGCGACCAGCAGCTTCTTGGCGCCGAGGACGGGCTCCAGCCGGCCGCTCAGCACGCCCGAGCAGAACATCGCGATCAGCATCGGCAGCATGAGCAGTCCCGCCGCGGTCACGCTCGCTCCGAAGCCGTAGCCGGCCGAACTCGGAGTCTGGACGAACCCGGGGAGGAAGGACCAGATCGCGTACATGCCCGCGCCGAACAGCAGCGCGGCGGTGTTGGTGGTCCACACGGCGGGCAGCCGCATGATGCGCAGGTCGATGAGCGGGCTGCGGGAGCGGGCCTCGGAGCCCAGCCAGAGCGCGAAGAGCAGCACGGCCGTGACGAACAGACCGATCACCTTGGCCGATCCCCAGCCCCAGTGGCTCGCCTGGCTGAGCGGCAGCAGCAGTGCCACGAGCCAGCCCGAGAGCAGCACGGCGCCGAGCCAATTGACGCGTCCCTGGGCCCGGTTGGGCGACTCGGGGACGTAACGCAGGGCGATCAGCGTGGTGATCGCGACGACGGCGACGGGTATCCAGAACAGCCAGCGGTAGTCGAGCGCGGTCACGATCGGACCGGCCGCCACCATGCCGACTCCCCCGCCTGCGGCGATCACGGCGGACAGGTTGCTGATGCTGCCGCTCACCTGGGACGCGGCGAACTCGTCCCGGATGATGCCGAAGGACAGCGGGAACAGGGCTCCGCCGATGCCCTGCACGACCCGGGCGACGATCAGTACGCCGATGGTGGGCGCGAGCGCGGCGAGCAGACAGCCGGCCAGGACGGCCAGGAGAACGGCGACGAGGGTGCGTTTCTTGCCGATCAGGTCGCCGACCCGACCGAGGATGGGCGTGAAGATCGACGCGGACAGCAGGTACGCGGTCATCACCCAGGTCGCGGTGGACTGCGAGGTGTGCATCGCGTGCTGGACGGTCGGCAGGGCCGGTGCGATCAGCGATTGCAGCATGGCGAACACGCCGGCACCGGTCGCGAGGACCGCGAAGGTGAGGCGGGTGGACGTGCGGGGCATGAAGAGCCTCTCCGGACAGGATGCGGCCGAGGTCGTCGGGCCACGGTCGTACGGGACGGGCGGGTTGTGGAGCGGCGTCGGGCACACCGACGACCGCGACGGCGGTCGCGGAGCGGACGCTCAGGGGTGGGTGGGGCCGTGCGGTGCGGTCACCGCACGCTCCGCCGGGGATCGAGGACGGGGGCACGAGCGCGTCGGCTCCGCGTGCGGCCGCACGCGTCCACGCCGAACGCACCCCGACTGGTAAAGTGGAGGTACCCCTCCACTGTAGCGGAGGCATACCTCCGTTTCAATCGCGATCCAGCCGGGAGGCAGCAGTGACGGCACAGCCGTTCCCCGTCAGCGAGATCGTCGCGTCCCGGCGTCCGCACCGGAAGGACGCGGCCCGCAACTACGACGCGCTGCTGGCGGCCGCCCGCGAGGCGTTCGCGGAGAGCGGCGCGGAGGCCTCCCTGGAGGACGTGGCCCGGCGCGCGGGTGTCGGCATCGGCACGCTGTACCGGAACTTCCCGACCCGCCGCCATCTCTTCGAGAGCGTCTACGCGGGCGAGGTCGACGACCTGTGCCGGGTCGCCGAGGAGGTCGCCGGCCTGGAACCGTGGGTGGCGCTGACGTCGTGGCTGCGCCGCTTCGTGGACTACACGGTCACCAAGCGGGCCATCCGCGAGGCCCTCAACGACGAGTCGGAGATCTTCCTGGCCTGCCGGGAATCGATGTACGCGGCCGGCGGCCCCCTCTTCGAGCGCGCGCAGAAGGCGGGCGAGGCGCGGGCCGACATGACCTTCGACGACCTGCTGCGCATGGTCGCCGGCATCACGGCGACGAACTTCCTGGACGACGCCCAGCGCGACCGCGTCCTGTCGGTGGCACTGGACGGGGTCCACGCACCCCGCTGACCAGGGGCCCGGCAGGGGTGACGCCGGGGTCGGCCTTCCCCTCCCTTCCTCCCCGGTGACCGCGCGACCGGCAGGCCCCACCGGCTCGCACGACTGGGCTAGAGTCGGCGCGGCCCCCGGTCTGACGTTCTGCCGTGGGGGGTTGCGCGCTGGGGGATGACAGCACCATGCGGTACGAACACGTGGAACTCTCCGGATACGAGATCCAGGGCGTCCTGGGCCGGGGCGGCTTCGCCACGGTCTACCGGGCACGCCAGGTGGCGGTGGGCCGGGAAGTGGCGCTGAAGGTGGACGGCAGGGCGCTGGCCTCGGACCGTGACCGGCAGCGCTTCCTGCGCGAGGTCACGGCGGCGGGGCAGCTGTCCGGGCATCCGCACGTGGTCCCGGTCTACGACGCGGGCGTCCTCGGTGACGACCGCCCGTACATGGTCATGGAGCTCTGTCCCGGCGGCTCGCTCGGCGATCGCCTGCACCGCCAGGGACCGCTCACCGTCAAGGAAGCCCGCGACATCGGGCTGGGCATCGCGGACGCGCTGACCGCGGCGCATGCGGTCGGCGTCCTGCACCGCGACATCAAGCCGGGCAACATCATGGTCAACCGGTACGGCGCCGCCGCCCTCACCGACTTCGGTCTGGCGGCCATCCCCAGGCCCGGCCGGGAACTGTCGGTGACACGCGAGGCGCTGACTCCGGCATACGCGCCGCCCGAGGCCTTCCACCTGGCCGACCCGACGACGACCGGCGACGTGTACTCGCTCGCCGCGACGCTCTACGCCCTCCTGCGCGGCCGTCCGCCGCATCATCCCGAGGACGGCACCCAGCTCAGCCTCGCGGAACTCATCGTCCGGCACACCTGGCCCTACCCCGATCTGCCGGGCGTGCCGAGCACCCTCAACGAGGTGCTCAGACAAGCCCTGGCGACGGATCCGGCGTCCCGGATGCCGGACGCGACGACGTTGCGGGACGCCCTGGCCGCCCTCGACGTCGACAGCACCGATCGGGGCGCGTTCGGGCCCGCGCCCCGCGTGGCCACCACCGTTCCCGCGCACCGGAACGCGCCGCCCACGCCTCACACCCCGCCCGGCACCGTTCCCCCGCCGCCTTCGGCCCCGGTGACTCCGGACGGCCGACCCGGTCGGGCGGCCGGGAACGGCGGGCCGGACGCGGAGCCCGGCGGCTCCGCCCCCGGCGGGGTGAGCACGGTCGCGGAGCCGGCGGGCCGCAGGTCTTCACGGTGGCGGCCCGGACTGATCGGCGTGTTGGCGGCCGTGGTCACCGTGAGCGTGTCCGTCACCCTGGTGATCCAGCAGTACGGTTCGCCGGGCGGCCCCGGCTCCTCGTCCACCGGGTCCCCGTCCCCCAAGGCCACGGACAAGGGCTCGCCGGGCGGCGACGCCTTCGGCGGCGTGCGGACCACCCGTCGCGGCTGCGCGGCCGCGGAAGTCGAGGGGGTGGGCGGCCGCTGCGTCTCGACCGCCGAGTGCTGGAGCGGCATCACCGACATCTCGGGGTCGATCACCGTCAGCCGCGCCGACTGCCACATCGAGCACGTGTGGGAGACCTTCGCCGTCGCCCCGCTGCCCAAGGACGGGATGACGTACAACGCGAGGGACCTCGCCAAGCATCCCGACGTACGAACTCTGTGTTCGCAGCAGGTCATGCGGAACTCCCTGACGTCCACCGGCCGCACGGACGGCGTCCGCTGGAACGTGGACGTCCTGCCGCCGACGGCCGCGCAATGGGCCGAGGGGCTACGGGTGTTCCGCTGCGTCGCCGCGGCGGTCACGGACGACGGTCAGACCACGAACAGCCACTTCGGAGCGGGCGGGTGACGTGACCTGGCGCCGGATTCCTTCTCCGGTACCACCAGTCCGTCGCGTCGCCCGCCCCTCGTCAACTGCCCCCGCACGCAGGGGATCTCCAAGAATGGGATTCTGTATACTGTCGACACCACTGCCCGGTTCGGAGGCGACATGGACAAGCTCGATCCCGAAGTGATCATGGGCATGGCCGCCCAGGCACCCGACGGAGTAGTGATCGTCGACGGTGACAACCTGATCCGCTACTGGAACCGGGGCGCCGAGCGCATCTTCGGGTTCTCCGCGGCCGAGGCGGACGGCCGCAGCCTGGACATCGTCATCCCGGAGAAGCACCGCCGACGTCATGGGGACGGCTTCCGCACCGCCGTGGAGCAGGGCGCCACCAAGTACGGCGAGGCCGACCTCCTGACCGTTCCCGCGCTGGCGGCGGACGGCCGGACCCTGTCCATCGAGTTCAGCGTGGTGCTGCTGGCCGGGAGCGACGGAGCCCCGTACGTCGGGGCCGTGATCCGCGACGTCACCGCGCGACGCGCCCGCGAGCGGGAGAGGACGCGGCGACGGTCCGAGGCAGACCGCGCGACCGTCTGATCCTCGTCAGGAGAGAGGGCGCCCGCCGCCCGCTCGACGCCCGAGTGCCGGAGTGCCCTGCGAACGGACGCCGTTCGCAGGGCACTTGGTCGTACAGGTCGGTCGTAGGGGTCGGTCGTACGGGTCGGTCGTACGGGTCGGACGTACGGATCAGGCGACGACCTTCCCCTCGTGCAGACTGCGGATGGCGTCCGCGTCGTAGCCGAGGTCCGCGAGCACTTCGTCGGTGTGTTCGCCGAGCAGCGGTGCGCCGGTGATCTCGGGCTTGAATCCGGAGAACTTGATCGGGCTGCCCACCGTCAGATAGGTGCCGCGCTCCTTCTGCTCGACCTCGACGATCGTGCCGCTCTTGCGCATGTCGGGGTCCTCGGCGAGCTCCTTCATGCTGAGCACCGGCGCGCACGGCACCTCGAAGGTGCGCAGGATGTCGACCGCCTCGTACTTGGTCTTGTCCGCGAGCCACTTCTCGATCTCGCCGAAGATGTCCATGATGTGCGGCTGACGGGCCAGGGCGGTGTCGTACTCGGGGTCCTCGGCCCACTCCGGCCGGCCGATGGCCTCGCAGGTGCGGACCCAGTTCTGCTCCTGGACCGTGAAGTAGATGTAGGCGTTGGGGTCGGTCTCCCAGCCCTTGCACTTCAGGATCCAGCCGGGCTGTCCGCCGCCGCCCGCGTTGCCCCCGCGCGGCACCGCGTCGCCGAACTCCCCGTTCGGGTACTGCGGGTACTCCTCCAGGTGGCCGACCCGCTCCAGGCGCTGCTGGTCGCGCAGCTTGACCCGGGTCAGGTTGAGCACGGCGTCCTGCATGGACACCGAGACCTTCTGGCCCAGCCCGGTCGCGTTGCGCTGGATGATCGCCGTGAGCAGGCCGATCATCAGGTGCATGCCGCTGTTGCTGTCGCCGAGCGCCGAGCCGCTGATGGTGGGCGGCCCGTCCCAGAACCCGGTGGTGGACGCGGCGCCACCGGCGGCCTGGGCGACGTTCTCGTAGACCTTGAGGTCGTTCCACCGGGAGTCGTCGTTGAAGCCCTTGACCGAGCCGAAGATCAGTCGTGGGTTGAGCGCGTGGATGTGGTCCCAGCCGAGACCCATCCGGTCCATGGCACCCGGCGCGAAGTTCTCCACCAGGACGTCGGCCTCGCGGATCAGCCTCTCCATGACCTCCTTGCCCTCGGGGGACTTGGTGTCGATGGCCAGGGACCGCTTGTTGCTGTTCAGCATGGTGAAGTAGAGGGCGTCGAGGTCGGGGATGTCCCGGAGTTGACGGCGCGTCACATCGCCTCCGCCGACGCGCTCGACCTTGATGACGTCGGCGCCGAACCAGGCGAGCAGCTGCGTGCACGCGGGACCGGCCTGGACGCCGGTGAAGTCGATCACCTTGATTCCGGCGAGCGGCTTTTCACTCATGGTGGATTCCTTCTCGTGAATGATCTCGGTGCGGAAGTCGGCCGTACGGGAGGGGAGTTCGGAGTTCACTTCCTGGCCGGCGTGATGGAACCGCCGGTGATGCCCTTCGGGTTCAGGTGCGCGATGTGCCCGCTCTCGGTCCCCGCGGAGGGGTCGATCACGCAGTCGATGAGCGCCGGGCCGCCGGAGGCCAGCGCCTCGGTGAGGGCGGCGGTGACCTCGGCGGGCGTGGTCGCGCGGTAGCCCTTGCCGCCGAACGCCTCGATCATCCGGTCGTGGCGGGCCGCGAGCATCAGGGTGGTCGGCGAGGGCGCGTCACCGAGGGGATTGACGTCGTCGCCGCGGTAGACACCGCCGTTGTTCATGATGACCGTGACCACGGGCAGGTCGTAGCGGCAGATCGTCTCCAGCTCCATGCCGCTGAACCCGAAGGCGCTGTCGCCCTCGACGGCCACGACCGGGGCGCCGCTCTCGACGGCGGCGGCGATCGCGTAGCCCATGCCGATGCCCATGACGCCCCAGGTGCCGCTGTCGAGGCGATGCCGCGGCACCCGCATGTCGATCACGTTCCGCGCGATGTCCAGCGCGTTCGCGCCCTCGTTGACGATGTACGTCTCCGGGCGCTCGTGCACGACGTCACGCACCGCCTTCAGCGCACCCATGAACTGCATGGGATGCGGGTCGGCCTTGAGCCGCTCCGCCATCCTCGCCACGTTCTGCGCTGAACGCGCGGCCAGTTCCTCGCGCCAGGCGGCGGGCGCCGCGATCCGGCCGGGCTTGGCCCGTTCGGCGATCGCGTCGAGCACCGATTCGATGTCTCCGACGAGCGGGGCCGCGATGGGCTGGTTGCTGTCCATCTCCCTGGCCTCGATGTCCACCTGGATGAACCGGGCGTCGGGGTTCCACTGCGGTGCCTCTCCGTGGTTCAGCAGCCAGTTGAGGCGGGCGCCGACGAGCATCACGACGTCGGCCTTCTTCAGGGCCAGCGAACGGGCGGTGGCTGCCGACTGCGGGTGGTCGTCGGGCAGCAGGCCCTTGGCCATCGACATCGGTACGTAGGGGATGCCGGTGGACTCGACGAACTCGCGGACGCGGTCGTCGGCCTGCGCGTAGGCGGCGCCCTTGCCGAGCACCACCAATGGCCGTTCGGCGCCCGCGAGAAGCTCGATGGCGCGGTCGACGGCCTCGGGCCCCGGCAGCTGGCGCGGCGCGGGGTCGACGAGGCGGCTCAGAGTCTTCGCGCCCGCCTCCGCGTCCATGATGGAGCCGAGCACCGCGGCGGGGATGTCGAGATACACACCGCCGGGGCGCCCGGAGACCGCCGTGCGCAGCGCGCGGGCGATGCCCCGGCCGATGTCCTCCACACGGCTCACGCGGTAGGCGGCCTTGCAGAACGGCTGCGCGGCGGCGAGTTGGTCCATCTCCTCGTAGTCGCCCTGACTGAGGTCGACCAGGTGCCGTTCGCTGGAGCCGGAGATCTGGACCATGGGGAAGCAGTTGGTGGTGGCGTTCGCCAGCGCGACCAGCCCGTTCAGGAAACCGGGCGCGGACACGGTCAGGCAGATGCCGGGCTTCTTGGTGAGGTAGCCGGCCGCCGCCGCCGCGTGTCCCGCGTTGCTCTCGTGCCGGAAGCCGATGTAGCGGATGCCCCGCGCCTGCGCGAGGCGGGCCAGGTCGGTGATCGGAATGCCGACGACCCCGTAGATGGTGTCGACGTCGTTCATCCTCAGCGCGTCGACGACCAGGTGGTACCCGTCGGTGAGCTCGGTCACGTCGGCGTTCGCCGCGGTCTCCAGTGTCGAGGGGGCGGTCATGGTCCGAGGTCCTCCTTGGGCAGATCCTGCCGGTGCGGCTGCTTCTCCCACCATCCAGAGCCCGCTCGTCCGCGTCCAAGACCCATCGGCGACCAGCCGATAAACAGCGTCTATCGACGGCAGGTCCGGGCCTCGCGACTCCCTTGATAGACAGCTGCTATCGGCCGTTCGCCAGTACGTATTGGACGTGCGCGGGGCGGCGCCGCAGGCTCGCAGAGGACCGCTTCGCCGAAGCGGTGGACGGCCGTCTCGGGCGGTCGGCGCTTCATCGGACCTGGCGTGAGGAGGTGCGGTCATGGCCGTTCCGGCCGCGGGATCGGTGCGCGGCACCGACGGGTACCGACCCCCTGAAGTCACCGGACTCGCCGGTCTCCTGGACCGGCAGGTGCGTGAACGCCCGTACGCCCGGGCCCTGATCGTCACCGCCGACCGGGTGCATCTCTCGTACCGGGCCCTCGCCGCGCTGGCCGACGACGTGGCCGCGCGGCTGGGCGCCACCGGGCTGCGCCGGGGTGCCGCGATCGGGTTGATCGGCGCCAACACCGCTGAGTTCGTCGTCGCGCTACTGGGGGCGGCGCGGGCCGGTCTGGTGGTCGCGCCGCTGGACCCCGCGCTGCCGGGACCGGAACTGTCCGCCCGGCTCGACGCGCTCGGCGCACCGGCGGTCCTGGTCGGTCGGCCCGCGGCCGACGCCCCGCCGGTCGCACCCGTGGGGGTTCCCACCTGGCCCCTTCGCGTGGACGTCTCCCGGGCCGGGACGGCGGCGGTCGTCCTCGACACCGGCCCGCCGGCGCGTCAAGTACGGGGAGCGGCAGAGGAATTGACTCCGGGCGACGCCCTGGTCCTGTACACCGCCGGGACCACGGCCCGCGCCAGGATGGTCCCGCTCACACACGCGAACGTCGCCGCGTCCGTACGGGGCATCTGCGCCGGCTACACGCTCGGGCCCGGCGACGCGACGGTGGCGGTGATGCCGTTCTTCCACGGTCACGGGTTGCTCGCGGCGCTGCTGGCGTCCCTGGCCGGCGGGGGCTGCGTGCTGCTGCCCGCGGGCGGGCGGTTCTCCGCGCGGACGTTCCGGGACGACATGCGGGCCGCGGGCGCCACCTGGTTCACCGCGGTCCCGACCGTGCACGAGATCCTGCTCGACCGGGCGGAGTCCGAGCACCCGGTCCCGCACGGGCCGCCCCTGCGTTTCGTGCGCAGTTCCAGCGCCCCGCTGAACCCGGCCACACAGCGAGCCCTGGAGCGCGCGTTCGGCGCGCCGCTGCTCTCGGCGTACGGCATGACCGAGTCCACGCACCAGGCGACCAGTGAGCCGCTGCCCCAGCACGGCGTCCTCAAGCACGGGTCGGTCGGCCTGCCGACCGGGGTGGAGGTGCGGGTGGCCGACCGGAACGGGCGGTCGTGCCCGGTCGGCGTCCAGGGCGAGGTGTGGCTGCGCGGGCCCACGGTCGCCCGCGGCTATCTCGCCGAACCGGAGCGGACGGCGCGCGGTTTCGCGAGCGGCTGGCTGCGCACCGGCGATCTGGGGTCCCTGGACGCCGACGGCTATCTCTCCCTCACGGGACGGATCGACAACATCATCAACCGGGGCGGCGAGAAGGTCTCCCCCGAGCGGGTCGAGGACGTCCTCGCCGGCTGTCCCGGGGTCGCCGAGGCGGCCGTGTTCGCCGTACCCGATCCGGTGTACGGGCAGCGCGTCGGCGCCGCCGTGGCCGTCCGCGCGGGCGAGACCGTCGGACCGGAGGAGATCGTGCGGTACTGCCGCGACCGGCTGGCCGCCTACGAGGTGCCCGACCGGCTGGAGCTCGTCGCCGCGCTGCCGCACACCGCCAAGGGCGGTCTCGACCGGCTCGCGGTCGAGGCCCGGTACGTTCGCTGACCGCGGCGGCTCCCGCGTGGTCCGCCGGCTCAGCGCACGCGATGCTCGCTCGGCAGCGGCTGCCCGAAGAAGTCGTCCAGCGCCAGGCCCGTGGCCGCGTTGACGAAGGCCCGGGCCGCGACGGAGCCGGGTGTGGCCGCGTGGATCGCCACCGACACCTGGGCGCCCGCCTCCGGGTCGACCAGCGGCAGCGCGCGCGTCCGGCCGATCACCGGCATCGCGCGCAGCCAGGTGTGCGGCACGATGCTCGCCCAGTCGCCGCCGCCGACATGCGCGTAGAGCGCGGCGATGGAGTCCGTCTCCACCTGCGGTGTCACCACGAAGCCCTTGTCCGCGAAGACGCCGTCGATGATCTGGCGGATCCGCATGTCCGGGGTGAGCAGCGCGAGCGGCAGCTGCGCCGCGTCCGCCCATGTCATGGTGGTGGTCTGGGACATCAGCTGGTCGTCGGAGACCAGCAGCATGTATCTCTCCTGGTACAGGGGGACCACCTGAAGGCCCTCTTGGTCGCCCGGATCGAAGTGGGCGATGGCCACGTCCAGCTCGAAGTCGCGCAACTGGCGGTGGAGTTCCTTCGTCGACAACCGGGAGCGGACCTGCACCTTGGCCAGCGGGTGCGCCGCGCAGAACGCGGCCACGGGCATCGCCAGCGTCGTCGAGGCCGTCGGGTCCGTCCCGAGCCGGAGCGTCCCGGTGATACCCGACTGCACGGCGGCCACCTCGGCCTTGAACGCGTCCTGCTCGGCGAGGATCCGCTTGGCCCACACGACGAGCCGTTCGCCCTCGGGCGTGAGGCCCTGGTAGTTGTGCCCGCGGTTGATGAGGGTGACGTTCAACTCCCGCTCCAGCTTGGCGATCGCCGCCGAGAGCGCGGGCTGCGAGACGTAGCAGGACTCCGCGGCCCGCGCGAAGTGCCGCTCCCTGGCCACCGCCACGAAGTACTCGAGCTGCCGGAACAGCATGAACGGCTCCTCTCTCGCTCGCGCCGCCCACCGGCACCGCGGACGCACCGGCCGGCTGCCCCGTGATCATCCAGAGCCTACCGAGCCGGCCGTGTCCCGCCTCCCTTCGCGCACGGCCCCGCTCAGCGCAGGAGCCGTACGGCCGCGATCACCAGCGGGTGCAGCCCGTCGGCTCCGGCGTCGACGTGCGCGAGGAGCCGGGAGCGCATGCGGGGGTCCCAGAACCGGCCGATGTGACCCGCGATCGCCTCGGCGGCCGATTCCCCCGGCAGGTGCCCGAGATGCACGGCGATGTCGTTCGCCATCCGGCGTTCCGGCGGCACGCTCGCCGTCACCTCAGTCCACCGCCGTGAGTACGTCGTCCCCGGTCCGCTCCGGCTCTCCGTCCCGGGTCCGTTCCGACTCTCCGTCCCGGGCCCGCTCCGACACCTCGTCGCCGTGTCCGAGCGGATGGACGAGACCGACCTGTACGGCGGTCACCTTGTACTCGGGGCAGTTGGTCGCCCAGTCCGAGTTCTCGGTGGTCACCACGTTGGCGCCGGTCACGGGGTGGTGGAACGTGGTGTAGACGACGCCGGCCGGCATCCGGTCGGAGATCTCCGCCCGCAGCGTCGTCCGCCCGACCCGGCTGGCCAGTGTCACGAGCGCGCCGTCGGTGATGCCGCGCACCTCGGCGTCGTGCGGATGCAGCTCCAGGATGTCCTCGGGATGCCAGGCGACATTGCCGGTACGCCGGGTCTGCGCGCCCACGTTGTACTGGCTGAGGATGCGCCCGGTCGTGAGCACCAACGGGAAGCGCCGGGTGCTGCGTTCGTTGGTCGGCACATACGCGGTGACGACGAACCTTCCCTTGCCGCGCACGAATTCGTCCACATGCATCACGGGGGTCCCCTCGGGGGCCGAGGCGTTGCACGGCCACTGCACGCTGCCCAGCCTGTCGAGCACGTCGAAGGAGACACCGGTGAACGTCGGGGTGACGGAGGCGATCTCCTCCATGATCCGGCTCGGATGGTCGTACGCCATCGGGTAGCCCATGGCGGTGGCGATCTCGCACACGATCTGCCACTCGTGCTTGCCCGTCTTCGGCTTCATCACCGCGCGCACCCGGTTGATCCGGCGCTCGGCGTTGGTGAAGGTGCCGTCCTTCTCCAGGAAGGACGCGCCGGGCAGGAAGACGTGCGCGAACTTGGCCGTCTCGTTGAGGAACAGGTCCTGCACGACGACGAGTTCCATCGCTTCGAGCGCGGCGGTGACGTGCTGGAGGTTGGGGTCGGACTGCGCGATGTCCTCGCCGTGCACGAACAGACCGCGAAAGGTGCCGTCGATCGCGGCGTCGAACATGTTGGGGATGCGCAGGCCGGGCTCGGCGAGAAGTGTGCGGCCCCACAGGTTCTCGAACACCTCGCGCACGGCGTCGTCGGAGACATGCCGGTAGCCGGGCAGTTCGTGCGGGAAGGAACCCATGTCGCAGGAGCCCTGAACGTTGTTCTGGCCGCGCAGCGGGTTGACCCCGACACCGTCGCGGCCGATGTTGCCGCACGCCATGGCGAGGTTGGCCATTCCCATGACCATGGTCGAGCCCTGGCTGTGCTCGGTGACGCCGAGGCCGTAGTAGATGGCCCCGTTCGGTGCCTTCGCGTACAGCCGGGCGGCGGCCCGCAGTTGACCGGCGGGTACCCCGCTGATCTCCTCGGTGGCCTCCGGGCTGTTCTCGGGAAGGGCGACGAACTCCGCCCAGGCGTCGAACCCCTCGCACCTGCGGTCCACGAAGGACCGGTCGACCAGGCCCTCGGTGACGACCACGTGCGCCATGGCGTTGACCACGGCGACGTTGGTGCTGGGCCTGAGCTGGAGGTGGTGCGCGGCCTCGATGTGCGGTGAGCGCACCAGGTCGATGCGGCGCGGGTCGACGACGATCAACTCCGCTCCCTCGCGCAGGCGTCGCTTCATGCGCGAGGCGAACACCGGGTGCCCGTCGGTGGGGTTGGCCCCGATCACCATGATGACGTCGGCCTCCGCCACGGAACGGAAGTCCTGGGTGCCGGCCGACTCGCCGAAGGTCTGCTTGAGCCCGTATCCCGTCGGGGAGTGGCAGACGCGGGCGCAGGTGTCCACGTTGTTGTTGCCGAAGGCGGCGCGCACCATCTTCTGCACGACGTAGACCTCTTCGTTGGTGCACCGCGACGAGGAGATCGCACCGATCGAACTCGGTCCGTACCGGCTCTGGATGTCCCGCAGCCGCCGGGCGACCGTGCCGATCGCCTCGTCCCACTCGACCTCGCGCCAGGGATCGGTGATCCTGTCGCGGACCATGGGCCTGAGCATCCGGTCGGGGTGGGTGGCGTAGCCGAAGGCGAAACGGCCCTTCACACAGGAGTGGCCCTCGTTCGCGCCGCCGTCCTTGTGCGGCACCATCCGCACGAGTTCGTCGCCGCGCAGCTCGGCCTTGAAGGAGCAGCCGACCCCGCAGTAGGCGCAGGTGGTGACCACCGACCGGGTCGGCATGCCGAGTTCGACCACCGACTTCTCCTGGAGCGTGGAGGTCGGGCAGGCCTGGACGCAGGCCCCGCAGGAGACGCACTCGGAGTCCATGAACGACTCGGCGGCGCCGGGCGAGACCTTGGAGTCGAAGCCACGCCCCTCGATGGTCAGCGCGAACGTGCCCTGCACCTCGCCGCAGGCACGCACGCAACGGGAGCAGGCGATGCACTTGGAGGGGTCGAAGTCGAAGTAGGGGTTGGACGTGTCCTTCTCGGCGTCGAGGTGGTTCTCGCCCTCGTAGCCGTAGCGCACCTGCCGCAGGCCCACCACGCCCGCCATGTCCTGCAGTTCGCAGTCGCCGTTGGCCGGGCAGGTCAGACAGTCGAGCGGGTGGTCGGAGATGTACAGCTCCATGACGCCCTGGCGGAGCTTCTCCACCTTCGGCGTCTGGGTGCTCACCTTCATGCCGTCCGCCACCGGGGTGGTGCAGGAGGCCGGGGTGCCCCGCCTGCCGTCGATCTCCACCACGCACAGACGGCAGGAGCCGAACGGCTCCAGGCTGTCCGTGGCGCACAGTTTGGGTATGTCGACACCGGCCTGTGCCGCGGCGCGCAGCACGGACGTCCCCTCGGGCACGGTCACCGCCAGCCCGTCCACCTCGACCGACACCGTGGCCTCGCCGGGTCGTTCCGGAGTTCCGAAGTCGGGTTCCTTGAGCAGTGTCATGCCGTGCCCTCCGTCCTCGCGCCGCTGGGCTGCCGGGAGTCGACCTCCCGGCCCGGTCCGCGGGCGAGGAAGTCGTCGGGAAAGTGGGTGAGGGCGCTCCGTACGGGCATCGGCGTCAGCCCGCCCATCGCGCACAGCGAGCCGTCGGTCATCAGGTCGCACAGATCTTCCAGCAGCGCCAGGTTCTCGTCCCGGTGCCGACCGGCCACGATCTTGTCGATCACCTCGATGCCGCGCACCGAACCGACCCTGCACGGCGTGCACTTGCCGCAGGACTCCGCGGCGCAGAACTCCATCGCGAAGCGGGCCTGCGCGGCCATGTCGACGGTGTCGTCGAAGACCACGACGCCGCCGTGGCCGACCATCGCGCCCGCCGCCGCGAAGGCCTCGTAGTCCATCGGCAGGTCGAACATCGATGTCGGGAGGTAGGCGCCGAGCGGCCCGCCGACCTGCACCGTGCGCACCGGGCGCCCGGAGAAGGTGCCGGCGCCGTAGTCCTCGACGAGTTCGCGCAGCGTGACGCCGAACGCGGTCTCGACGATGCCGCCGTGCGCGATGTTGCCGCCGAGCTGGAAGACCTGGGTGCCGCGTGAGCGGTCGACGCCGAGTTCCTGGTAGGCCTGCGCACCGGACGCCAGCACGACGGGGACCGTGGCGAGGGTGAGGACGTTGTTCACCACGGTCGGTCTGCCGAACAGGCCCTCGATCGCGGGGATCGGCGGCTTGGCGCGTACCGTGCCGCGTTTGCCCTCCAGGCTCTCCAGCATGGAGGTCTCCTCGCCGCAGATGTACGCCCCGGCGCCGACGCGGACGTGCAGGTCGAAGTCGAGCGTCGAGCCGAGGATGCCCCTGCCGAGCCAGCCGTGTTCGCGGGCGATGCCGATCGCGGCGCGCAGGGTGGCCACCGCGTCCGGGTACTCCGAGCGGATGTAGAGGTAGCCCTCGCTCGCGCCGACGGCGTGCGCGGCGATCGTCATGCCCTCGATGAGCATGAACGGGTCGCCCTCCATGACCATCCGGTCCGCGAAGGTGCCGCTGTCGCCCTCGTCCGCGTTGCAGCAGACGAACTTCAGCTCGTCCGCGCAGTCGAGCACCGTCTTCCATTTGACGCCGGCGGGGAATCCCGCGCCGCCCCGGCCGCGCAGTCCGGACGCGGTGACCTCGGCGACCACGTCGGCGGGCGGTCGCTTCAGCGCGGCGCGCAGTCCCGCGAGGCCGCCGTGCGCCAGGTAGTCGTCCGTGGACAGCGGGTCGGTGACCCCGACGCGGGCGAAGGTGACCCGGTTCTGGCGTGCCAGCCAGGGCAGTTCGTCCACGACGCCGAGCCGCAGGGGATGGTCGGCGCCGTCGAGCATGCCCGCCGCGAGCAGGTCGTCGACGTCGGACGGCGTCACGGGGCCGTATCCGACGCGGCCGTGCGGGGTCACCACCTCGACGAGGGGTTCCAGCCAGAGCATGCCGCGTGATCCGTTGCGTACGACGTCGAGGGCGAAGTCACCGCGGGTCGCCGCCTGCTGCAGGGCTTCCGCGATGTCGTCCGCGCCGACGGACCGGGCGGCCGAGTCCCGGGGAACGTAGACCGTGGCCACGGGGTGCGCTGTGTCGTTCACGACGAGACCGTCCCGTCGAGGATCGAGCCCAGCCGGGCCGGCCCGACACGTCCGTACAGCCGGCCGTTCACCTCGACCGCCGGGCCGAGGGCGCAGTTGCCGAGGCAGAAGACCTGCTCGACGGTCACGGCACCGTCCGCGGTCGTCTCCCCCGGCGTCAGCCCGGCCTCACGGACGTAGGTCACCAGACCGTCGGCGCCCAGGGCCTGGCAGGCCTCGGCCCGGCAGATGCGCACGGTGGTGCGTCCTGCCGGTTCGCGGCGGAAGTCGTGGTAGAAGGTCACCACTCCGTGGACGTCCGCCCGGGAGAGGTTGAACTCGTCGGCGAGCACCGGAATCGCCTCTTGCGGCACATGGCCCAACTCGGCCTGCACGGCGTGCAGTACGGGCAGCAGCGCACCGCGCTGATCCCGATGACCGGCCGCCACCCTCCGGACCACGCTCTCGACCGTCACGTCACTCGCGCTGGTCGTCATGATCGCTCCGCCTTCCGTCACGCGGGTCCCCGGCGATGCTCGGGGAGACTGAGACACTACCCCATACAGGCTTCTGTATACAGAACTCAATCGGGCTCAACCCTCTTCACGGAGGCGGGACTTGGCCGGGCCGGCGACCGGCGACGCGAGCACCCCGTACGGCTCCTCAAGCGCGGACGGACCCGGGTCCACCGCCGCCACCGGCCGCCGCACACACCTGCCACCTGCCACCTGCTCGAAGACGGCCGGAGGGCGACTCCGGTGATACCTCCGGCCGACCTGGATCACTCCCGAAGCGGCCACCATCCTGCATACGAAAACCTGTATGCTGACGCAGCCGTCGGCGACCCTCTCGGCGGCCACCACTCGGCAGAGCCGTCGGCCCCCCGCGGGCCCGGTGGCAGAACGGGGCTCCCATGCGTGAGGCACTCACGGCCGCCGCGTCCCGGCGCGTCACCCGCCCGGCGCCACTGCGGCAGGCCGTGTACGACGCCCTGACCGAGCTGATCGTCAGCGGCTCCCTCAAGCCCGGCCAGCACCTGGTCGAGGCGGAACTCGCCGAGCACCTCGGAGTCAGCCGCCAGCCCGTACGCGAAGCCCTGCAACGGCTCCAGACCGACGGCTGGGTCGACCTGCGCCCCGCCCAGGGCGCCTTCGTCCACTCCCCCAGCGAGCAGGAGGCCGCCCAACTCCTCGGTGTCCGCGCGGTCCTGGAGACCTACTCGGCCCAGCTCGCCGCCCAGCACGCGAAGCCCGAGGACGTGGAACGGCTCTGGGAGTTGCACCAGGAAGGCGTCGACGCCCTCGCCGCGAGCGATGTCGAGCGTCTGGTCGCGGCCAACACCGCCCTGCACGCCTTCATCACCTCCGTGGCCGACAACGCCGTACTGGCCGAACTGATCGCGGGCGTCAGCCAGAAGGTCCGCTGGTACTACACGCCGATCGCCCGGCCCCGCGGCAAGGAGGCCTGGAACGAGCACGCCCAGCTGATCAGGGCCATCGCCAAGGGTGACGCGGACCGTGCCGGCGAGGTCATGCGCAAGCACACCGAGCGCACCACGGGCTTCTACGGCAAGCAGCTCGCCGCCGGGGCCAACCAGGACTGACCGGACGGGCGTTCGCGCGGGACTCATCACGCCGCCCACCTGGTCACGCCGTCCGCCGGGCCGGCCTCACGTCGACGCGAGAGAGTCGACGGGACGGCGGCCGGGGCCAAGGGCGAGGTCCTGGTCACCGGGCCCCTTCTCATCAGGGCCGTCCGCACCGGGGCCCTTCCCATCGGGGCCCTTCTCACCGGAGCCCTCGGCGCCGGGGCCGAAGACGTCGGCGCCGACAGCCGCCCTCAGTTCCAGCAGCCATGGCCGCACGGTCCGCAGCAGCATGTCGAGCCCTCCGCCGTCCCGTCCGAGCATCGCGTCGGCGGGAAGCAGGACCGGATCGGCGCACACCGTGGAGGTCGCGCTGCCGCTGGGCCCTCCCCCGCCGGGCCTGGCCGGGACGAACAGGTCCGGGGCCTGCGCCGGAACCACCCACAGCGTCAGGCCGTCCGGCCCGGTGAGCGGCCGGGAGGACCAGAGGTAGCTGTCGGCCTCGCCCGCCGCCACCACCTGCCGCTTTCGACCCCGGAGGGCGACGACGTCGGCGAAGCGCGTGGCGACCGAGGACGGTATCCCGTACGGGACCTCCCTCTCCTGGTCGCCGGATCCCCCCTCGGACAGGGCGAGGCCGACGAGGTGCCGTCCGGCGGCGACCTCGCCGCGCACCCAGGAACCGCCGCAGGATTCGACGGCGGCGACCGCGGCGAAGTGGGACGCGAGCACGGCGGCGGTCGCGGGGCAGACGCGCGCTGTCCGCGCCACCACGTCGGCGGCCTCCGGCAGCCCGAGCCCTCCTCCGCCGAACTCCGGGGAGACAGTGAGCCCGAGCAGTCCGGCACGGCCGAGCGCGGTCACGGCCGAGCGGGGGAACCTGCCTTCCCGCGCGGCCACTTCGGCTGCGGGCGCGACGACTTCGGCCAGGACGACGGAGAGAGAACTCCGGTACGACACGGGGCGACCCCCTTCTCGGGAACGACCTCCCACAGGAATTGCATACAGTATGCTGTCCTCTCTTGAGATGCGCCAGAGGACCGCCGGGACGAATTCCAAGAGGCGGACCAGGGCGACGCCCGGGTGGGACGATGCCCTCTCCCCGCGGACGCCCGCCGACAGCGAGAGGGCGGGGCGCCTCAAGCCCGCGGGTCGATCTCCCGCAACAGCCCGGTCGTGACATCGAAGACGAAGCCTCGGACATCGTCGGTGTGCGGCAGGAACGGTGATGTGCGCACCCGCTGCATCGACTGCCGTACGTCCTGGTCGACGTCGCTGAAGGCCTCGACCGCCCAAGCGGGCCGCTGCCCGACCTCCATCTCCAGCTCGTGCCGGAAGTCCTCGGTCAGAGTCTGCAGGCCGCAGCCCGTGTGGTGGATGAGTATGACGCTGCGGGTGCCGAGCGCGCGTTGGCTGATCGTCAGAGAGCGGATCGCGTCGTCGGTGACGACACCGCCCGCGTTACGGACGGTATGACAGTCCCCCAATTGGAGACCGAGCGCGGCATGAAGGTCGATCCGGGCGTCCATGCAGGCCACGACGGCGACGCGCTGGACCGGGCGCGCACCCATGCCCGGGTCCGTGAACCCGGCGGCGTACGCGCGGTTGGCCGTCACGAGCCGGTCGATGACCGTCCCGCCGCCCGGAAGGGGGTCGGCGGACGGGGCGAGACGGGGTGCTGGAGTCGACATGCTGGGCTACCTCACTCCGGTCGACAGCGAAAGGACCACTCATCGCGTCGCGAACACGGGCTCGCGAACACAGGCTCGCCGACGCGCGGTCGCGGCCACCGGAGCCACCCCGGGGACACGACCGCACCGGTGAGCATCCCCACGCGACGACACCCCGGGCGCGCATCGCGGAGCGGGACACCTGGGGGTCCTGGGGAACATCACGGACAAGGTCGTACCCGCGATATGTATGTGATATGCAATCCCGGGGTGAGGAGGCTGATGTCCCCGACCACCCCTCTCCGTCTCCGTCGAGGCGTTGTCGTGTCACTCCCCCGAACCGCGCGCGGGCCTGTCCGCCGCCGGATCTCGAGTCGTCCGGCGCGTGAACGGCGCGCTCGCGCGGGCCGGGTGGGATCGTCCGTCCGGGCACGGCCTCGTCCTCCGCCCTCGACCCTGGCCGGAGGCGGACACCAGCAGCCGGTTCGGCCGCCCCGCGCCGACGGGCGGCCAGGGTCCAGCACCGCCACCGATCCGACCGGCGGCCCGGTTCAGGCCGCGGGTCCCGGACTCACTGCTCGGCGCACAGATTCCTGACGTACGCACGCAGCGCGTCCGCGCTGTGGAAGAGGCGGTAGTCACCGGCTTCGAGGGCCGTCTGCTCCTCCTCGGTCGTGTCAGGGACCAGGACGACGGGCACGCCGCCTTCCGCCCGCAGCCCCTGAGGCCAGAAGGCGGCTGCCACGGTGATGGCGGCGCCGGTACGCGGGTCGCTGACCTCGCTGTCCAGCTCCGGTTCGGCCAGATCGGCTTCGCGCACGTCGGACAGCAGCGCGCGGAGACCTGGGACCTCGTCGGCGGGGTCGGCCTTCGCGGTGCCGGACGGGGCCGCGCACGAGGCCGCGGTCAGCGACTCCCGCACATCCGCCAACGCCATGGGGGACGGACCGTCGTGCAGACTCTGAAGGAAGTCGTTCGCGGCGCCGGCCAACAGGGCGCGCCGGGCGGCGAGGAAGTCCGGGTAGTTGGACACCTTCCACAGGTCACGGTCCATCGGGATCCACTGCGTCGCCAGCGCCCCCGGCATACGTGACTCGATCTCCTCCAGATAGTCCGCGGGCTCCTTCGCCCCGATCCTCAGGTTCGTGTCCTGGGTGAGGAAGCAGAAGTTGGCGACCGCGTTCACCTCTCCCCGGCTGTGATCGTGCTTGTAGAGAAGCGCCTTGGGGAAAATGTGGTGCACCTGGAGGGAGCTGAGACGTCCCAGCATCCCGTCCCGCAGCGGGACCCCGCTGACGAAGTCCTGGGCGCCGTACACCCGTGTCAGCATGTAGAGGAGCGGGTAGAAGCGGGAGCCCATGCTGGATCCGACGAAGTCGTCCGGGCCGACCCCGAGATGGCCGCCGCGGCTGCGCCGCAGCACGCTGATCAACTGGTCGACCCCGCCGTCGTCGAGCGCCTGCAGGTCCTGGTTGAGGACGGTCTCGGTGGCTCCCGCGTGGCGGCCCCAGAGGAAGCTGTGCACGTACCAGTAGAAGAGCCGGTCGCGCGTCATGGCGTCGGGGAACGATCCACCATGGCGGTGGAGCAGCCGGCTCATCACCGGGAGGGCGCCGCGGCCGCTGAGAACGGCGCCGTGGTCGAGCCCCAGCCGTCCGCCGAGCGAGTTGAGCAGATACGACACGGAGTCGATGGTCTCGGCGAGTCCCGACCGGAACGCCGGAACATCCACGTCGGCGAGCTTGGAGAACTGTGCCTCACCGGTGATGACGGCGTTGACATTGCGCAGCAGCCAGTCGAGCTTGAAGCCGAAACCGGCGGCCGACCAATCCTGGAGCGCCCGGTTCATGGTCGGCCGGGCAGCCGGCCAGGCCGCGCAGATGGCGGCGAGGGCGAGGTCACCCTTGGAGAGTTTGGTACCGCCCGAGTTCACCCGGTTGAAGATCTCCACGACCACGTCGATGGTCTTGTCCTCGCCGGTCACCTCGTCGATGTGGACACTGCGATCCTTTATCTGGGTGATGCGGTTCAGGCGTTCGATGTAGGCGACCTGGAGGTCGGCCTCACCGTTCGCCAGCCGGGTCACGGCGAGGAGCTGGCCGGCCAGTCCGCTCCGGAAGAGCGCGGTGACGTCCACCCAGAGCGGGTTGTCCTTCATCTTCGCCGGGGCGTAGAACTCGAAGGCCTCCGTCTGGAGGTTGAAGTGCAGCCCGGTCAGCGCCGAGGCATTGCCCTCGAAGAAGCTCGGAGCTCTGCCGCGGGTGATTCCGTAGAGAGTGGTGACGCGCTGCTGACCGTCGAGCAGCAGGTGGATCGAGCCGTCCCGGCCCGAGTCACCGCCCCGTGTCTGCACACTGTCGGCCTTGGTGCTCCAGGTCAGGAAGCCACCGATGGGGTATCCGCGATAGAGGGACTGGAAGAAGCCGCGCACCTGGTCGCGCGTCCAGACATAGCCACGCTGGAACTCGGGAAGCGCGATGTCTCCGGCGTCGACCTTGTCCAGAACCTGCGAAATATGCACCGTCGTTGAACCTGTTCATCCGGTCCTGGCGACTTCCTCCACCAGAACGTGTCCGACCGAACACACGAAGTTACCAGCCGACGGTCGCGAGTCGAGTCGGGTTCGGGCACATGTACGAGGGTGGGGCCCCAGCTCGACGACTATGGGTGAACTCCCGCCGCCCGCCGACCACTTCGCGAGGGGCATGGCTCGACTCCGCGAGGTGCCGCGAGGTGCCACCTCACAGTCACCTGAAGGCGCCCCCCGGCGACCACGTCGCCATGTCGATGAATCCATGGGCAGGGCCCGGAGAGGCCCGCCCCGCTCATGGACAGGGGGCACGGGCCGATGCAGCCACGGGCCACGGTCGCCCTGCGCACGGGCGAGGTCCGCCGGCTCCCGCATCCGGCCGCGAAGCGCCCGGCCCCGAGGACACGGCATGACTCTCCGAGATCTCCGACAGGTGAGGCCACGGCCGGGCGGGCCGGTGGCGGGCCGGTCGCCCGTCACGCCGGACCTCTCGCCTCCCTGTCGCCGTACGCCCCGCTCCGGTCGGGGAGAGCGGATCGATCACACGCCATCCGGCCGTCGGGCGGAGTCTCAGCGACGCGCGTAACGCGTGAAACCCACCACAATCCACCCACTAAAACGGACCAATGCGCAAAAATGCTTCTTTGGAGCTGATTACCCCTCCGCCAATCAGCCGAGGGATTGAACGACCAGCGGCATGGGAGAAGCGTTTGATCACCGTACGCAAGCGACGCACCGGGCTGACGGCTACGGTCGGCGCACTCGCACTCACGGCGCTGGGCGGTACCAGCTACGCGGCCAGCAACGACACCGGGGCTCACCCGGACACGCGGGCATCGGCGAATCAGGCGGACACCCAGGACGTTTCCGACGCCCGAATAAAGATCACGCCAGGCCAAGCCCACGGCCTCGGGATCAGCGACCCCGTGAACGTCACCGTCACCGACGGCAGACTCACCAAGGTGACCATGACCGCCATCGCGACCGGCACCGAGGTTCCGGGCACCCTGTCCGCGGACGGCACGTCCTGGCAGCCGAACGGCCCGCTGAAGCAGGCCACCCGCTATCAGGTCGCCGCGGAGGCCGAGGACGCGAAGGGCCGTTCCGCCACCGAGAACGCCGCGATCTCCACGGTCTCCCCGGCCAACGACTTCCTCGGGCACCTCTCCCCCGAGAACGGTTCGACCGTCGGTGTGGGCATGCCGGTGAGCTTCAACTTCGACAAGGCGATCGGCGACAAGGCCGCCGTGGAGTCGAAGATCCAGGTCAGCTCCAGCAGCGGCGAGCAGGTCGTCGGTCACTGGCTCAACAACAGCCGCCTGGACTTCCGCCCCGAGCACTACTGGAAGCCCGGCTCCACCGTCACCGTCAAGATGAGCCTCGACGGCGTTCAGGAGACGGTCACGTTCAAGATCGGCCGGAGCCAGATCAGCACCGTCGACGCCAGAACGAAGCAGATGTCCGTCGTACGGGACGGCAAGACGATCAAGACCATCCCGATCTCGTCCGGCAGCGCCGAGCACCCGACGTACAACGGCCGGATGGTCATCTCCGAGAAGTACCGGCAGATCCACATGAACGGTGCGACCGTCGGCCTCACGGAGAAGAACGGCAAGCCCTCGTACGACATCAAGGCCGTACCGCACGCCATGCGCCTGACCGCCTCGGGCACGTTCATCCACGGCAACTACTGGGGCGGCGACTCGGTCTTCGGCAAGGTCAACACCAGCCACGGCTGCGTGGGCCTGAAGGACGTCAGGAACGCCGGCGACGGCAAGCAGCCCGCCGCGTGGTTCTTCGACAACTCGATGACCGGTGACGTCGTGATCGTCAAGAACTCCGCGGACAAGGCCACAGTGTCCCCGGACAACGGCCTCAGCGACTGGAACATGCCGTGGAGCGAGTGGGTCTCGGGCAGCGCCTCGAACTGACGCCACGCCACTCGCGCACGCGAGCCTGAGTCCCTTCCGCCAGGCGGCGGCCGACACACCACCGGCCGCCGCCCCCGGTGCCCGGGACGCTCGGACGGCCTCCCCGGGGAGTCCTCGAGCCAGGAAAACGCAACGAGGACCTCGACCTGACGGTCGTGATCCTCGTTCGTGTATCGCTACAAAGAGTAAGAGTGTCCGAGGGGGGACTTGAACCCCCACGCCCGTTAAAGGGCACTAGCACCTCAAGCTAGCGCGTCTGCCATTCCGCCACCCGGACTAGGTGTCTGCCGCCCGGCCGGGGGTGTTCCCCGCGGCGACATGGACAACAATACCAAGGTTTCGGAGTGCCCTTCACCTGCATATCCGGGCCCCCGGAGCGGGTCCGCGGCGCGAGGTGGGGGTGCACATACAGTCTCACCATGGGTGACTGGATGGATACCGGGAGTTTGCGGGAGGGGCGGCGGCCGAGGGCGTTGTCGCCGTTGCGGGAGCATCTGCGGGACACGTTCTGGTTCGCGCCCACCGCGGCCATGGTGCTGGTCTTCGTGGTGTGGGCGGTGGCGTCCGAGCTCGACACCGCGATCGTCGAGGCACTGCAGAAGGCGGAAGAGTACGACACCCTCGACGATCTGCTGCGCCTGGCCGACGACGCGAAGACCGTGGTGACCGTGGTCAGCTCGGCCATGATGACCTTCATCGGTGTGGTCTTCAGCATCTCGCTCGTCGCCGTGCAGATGGCGAGCGGACAGTTCAGTCCGCGGGTGGTGCGGATCTTCGTGCGCAGCCGGATCACCAAGGCCACCTTCGCCGTCTTCCTCGCGACCTTCCTGCTGTCGCTCCTCGTGCTGACCTCGTACGAGGGGCAGGCCGAGGCCAGGCTGGTGACCTCGGTCCCCCTGGTGCAGTCGGTTCTGACGCTCTTGATGCTGGGGCTGAGCCTCCTGCTCTTCGTGATGTACGTGAACCAGACCCTGCGGCTCATGCGCATCAGCCATGTCATCGACCGCATCACCCGGGAGGCGTTCAAGGTCGTCGCGCGGATGCCCGTGGCCCGTTCGTCCGGCGAGGAGGAGGCGCTCGGCCCCGAGACCGCCCGGGTCGCCCATCACGGGCGGGCCGGCGTCCTGCGGGACGTGAACATCGCCCGGCTGGTGAAGGCGGCCCGGCAGCAGGGGGTCGTCCTGCGGCTGATCCCGCGGATCGGGGACTTCGTCGTGCCGGGCACGCCCCTGCTCGCCGTGCACGGAGGTCCCGCTCCCTCGGGGCGGTCCCTGAGCTACACCGTGTCCGTCGGTGTCGAGCGCACCTTCCACCAGGACTTCGCGTTCGGGCTGCGCCAGTTGTCCGACATCGGGCTGCGGGCCCTGTCGGCCGCCGTGAACGACCCGACCACGGCCGTGCAGGCGATCGACCGCATCGTGCAGTTCCTCTCCGCCGTCGCCGGCCGCCCCCTCGACGCGGCGCTCCATCGCGACCGGCGCGGGAACGTGCGGCTGGTGCAGCCCGTGCCCGGGTGGACCGAGCTGGTCGATCTCGGGTTCGCCGAGATCCGGGGGTGCGCGGTGGGCAGTCCGCAGGTCACCCGGCGCATCATCGCCGGGCTCGACGACCTGGCCATGACCGCTCCCGCGGACCGCCGCGAGCCGCTGCTGCGGCACCGCGCGCTGCTCGTCGAGGCCGTGGAGCTCACGGTGTCCGAGGCGTCGGACCGCGCCTTCGCCCTGCGCCCGGACCGGCAGGGCATCGGATAGCCGGCCGGGTGCATCGGTCGGCCGTGCCGCCCCGGTGGAGCGCGGCACGCCGTCCCGCCCCGGTCGGACTCGGCGCACCTGGCCACCCGGTGGGGCACGGCGCGCCTGGCCACCCCAGCAGGGCGGCGCCCTGTTACGGACGCCGCCCGCACTCATCCACGGAGTTCCCGGCACCGGCGGGAATCCCGGCCGACGCCCTCGGACCTCACGAGCTCACGCACTCACGTGCCCACGTGCCCACGTGCTCACGTGCTCACGTGCTCACGTGCTCACGTGCTCACGTGCTCACGGCATCAAGTGATACTCCGGGAAGTTCCCCGGCAACCGCTCCCCCTCCGGCCCCCGGGTCACCGCGCGCACCAGGAGTTCCCCGCCCACGAACGCACCGCGCCACGACGCGCCGAAGCCGCCGAAGAGTTCGTCGCGGTCGCCCCGGGAGCGGGGCTTTCCGCGGCCGACCTTGAACGCGCGGATCTGCGGGGCGAGTCGGGTGTACGTCGCCTCGTCGTCCGTGGACAGCGTGGCGACCAGCGCGCCGTTCGACGCGTTCATCGCGGCGAGCAGCTCGGCCTCGGTGTCGACCAGGACGATCGTGTCGACCGGGCCGAAGGGTTCCGCGTGGTGCAGCGGTGAGGACGGGGGCGGGTTGAGGAGTGTGACGGGCTGGACGTACGCGGCCGTGTCCTGGCCGGGCAGGAAGCGGGCGTCGGACAGCCTGCCGCGGTGCAGCGGGACGGCGCCCCGGTCGATGGCCTCGGCGACCTGGTCGTGGAGTTCCTTGGCCTTGGCCGCGTTGATGACCGGGCCGAAGTCCAGCGAGGGGTAGGGGTCGTCGGGGTGCTCGACGGCGAGGGGGTGGCCGATCCGCAGGGTGCGGACGGCCGGGAGGTACGCGGCGAGGAAGTCGTCGAACAGGGCACGCTGGACGACGAAGCGCGGGTAGGCCGTGCAGCGCTGCTTGCCGTAGTCGAAGAGCTTGGGGACGACGGCCGTCAGCGCGTCCCAGTCGGTGTGGTTCCAGATGCCCCAGGTGTTGAGCCCCTCCTGTTCGAGGACATGCCGCTTGCCGAGGTCGGCGACGGCGGTGGCCACCGCGGCTCCGGTGTCCCGGCCGCCGACGAAGGAGACGCAGCCGATCTCGGGCGCGCGCACGAGCGCCTCCGACAACTCGCCCCCGCTGCCGCTGACGAGGGTGACGGGGATGCCTTCGCGCACGGCGAGCGCGCAGGCCAGGGTGAGGCAGGCGACGCCGCCGTCGGTCGGGGTCTTGGCGATGACCGCGTTGCCCACCAGTGCCTGCACCAGCATCGCGTGGACGAGCACGCTCATCGGGTAGTTCCAGCTGGCGATGTTGGAGACGGGTCCGTCCAGCGGGGCCCGGCCCTCCACCATGGGCTCGATACCGTCGACGTACCAGCGCACGCCGTCGATCGCGCGGTCCACGTCGGCCTGGGCGAGCCGCCAGGGCTTGCCGATCTCCCAGACCAGCAGGAGGGCGAGCAGTTCCCGGTGTTCGGTGAGCGCGTCGAGGGTCGCCGCCACGCGGGCCCGGCGTTCCGCGATGGGCACATGGCGCCAGGCCCGGTGCTGGTCCAGCGAGGCCCGGACGGCCTGCCGGGCGGTGGCGCCGTCGAGCCGTGGCGGTCCCGCGATGGGGCTGCCGTCGACGGGGCTGGTGGCGGGCAGTGCCCGGCCGTCCGCCTGCCAGCCGGAGTTCCAGAGGTTGAGGACCCGGTCGTCGCGGAACGCCTCGGGGGCGACGGCGAGGCACCGCCGCCAGGCGTCGGTCCAGGACGTACCCGCCTTGAGGACAAGAGGGGTGGGGTCGCGGGGGGCGGGGTGCTGAGGGGTGGGGTGGTGCGGGGTGGGGTCCAGCGGGTTGGCGTCGAGGGTGGTCATGGGTGTCTCCGCTCTCGGTGCACAGTCGGGGGCGGGGGGCCCGGGTTCTGCCGAGCGGCAGGTCGTACGGGCCCGCGCGAACAGTCGTCGCGTACGTAGGGGGAACGTAGTGAGGTCGTACGGTTTCCGGCAGTCACCTCACATTAACTATGAGTGACGTCACTCCGGGTGTCCGGCTCGGCCAGCCGGGCCAGGACCAGCCGGGCGGTCTCGGTCGGGGTGCCGCCCACGCTCACCCCGGCCGCCTCCAGGGCCGCCTTCTTGGCCCGGGCGGTGCCCGAGGAGCCGGAGACGATGGCGCCGGCGTGGCCCATGGTCCGGCCCTCGGGGGCGGTGAAACCGGCGATGTAGCCGACGACGGGCTTGGTGACGTGGTCGCGGACGTACGCGGCCGCCCGCTCCTCGGCGTCGCCGCCGATCTCCCCGATGAGAACGATCAGCTCGGTGTCGGGGTCGTCCTGGAAGGCCGCCAGGCAGTCGATGTGGGTGGTGCCGACGACGGGGTCTCCGCCGATGCCCACGCAGGTCGAGAAGCCGATGTGCCGTAGTTCGTGCATCAGTTGGTAGGTGAGAGTGCCGGACTTGGAAACCAGGCCGATGCGTCCCTGCCGGGTGATGTCGGCGGGGATGATGCCGGCGTTGGACTGTCCGGGGGAGATGAGGCCGGGGCAGTTGGGGCCGATGACGCGGGTGCCCCGGGCCGCGGCATGGGCGCGGAAGGCGACGGTGTCGTGGACGGGGATGCCCTCGGTGATGACGACGGCGAGACCGATCCCGGCGTCGGCGGCCTCCAACACGGCCGCCCGCGCGAAGGCGGGCGGGACGAAGACGACGCTCACGTCCGCGCCGGTCGCCTCGATCCCTTCGCGCACCGACCCGAAGACAGGGAGGGCCCTGGGGGCGCTTCCCAGGCCCTCGGGGCTCTGCGGGACGTCGAAGCCGACGGTCCGGCCGGCCTTGCGCGGGTTGACCCCGCCGACGACGTTCGTGCCGGCCGTGAGCATGCGCCGGGTGTGCCTCATGCCCTCGCCGCCGGTCATGCCCTGGACGAGGACCTTGGACTCCTTGGTGAGAAAGACGGCCATGTCCTGCTCCTTCAGCCGGCGTCGGCGAGTCGGGCGGCGAGGCGGGCGGCGGCGTCCATCGTGGTGGTCTGCCGCACCAGGGGGTGAGCCCGGTCGTCGACGACGGCCCGGCCCCGTACGGCGTTGTTGCCGTCGAGCCGGACGACAGCGGTTTGGTCGGGCGTACGGCGTCCAGGGCCCGCACGATGCCGTCGGCGACCGCGTCGCAGGCGGTGATGCCGCCGAAGACATTGACGAGGACGGACTTGACGTCCGGGTCGGAGAGGACGACGGACAGGCCGTCGGACATGACCCGCGCGGAGGCTCCGCCGCCGATGTCGAGGAAGTTGGCGGGGCGGGCGCCGCAGCCGGCGATCACGTCGAGGGTCGACATGACGAGGCCCGCGCCGTTGCCGATGACGCCGACCTCGCCGTCCAGTTTCACGTAGGTGAGGCCCTTGGCCGCGGCCGCCGCCTCCAGCGGGTCGTCGTGCCGTTCGTCCTGCTCGCCCCAACGCGGCTGGCGGAAACGGGCGTTGTCGTCGAGCGTCACCTTGCCGTCGAGAGCCAGGAGGTGTCCCTGGGCGGTACGGACGAGCGGGTTCACCTCGACGAGGAGAGCGTCCTCGCGGGTGAGGACCTGCCAGAGCCGCATCAGGATGTCGGCGGTCCGCGGCGGCAGCCCGGCAGCCCGTACGATCTCGTTCGCCTTCGCCGAGGTGACGCCCTCGGCCGGGTCCACGGGGATGCGCGCCACCGACTCCGGCCTGGTCGCGGCCAGTTCCTCGATCTCCGTGCCGCCCTCGGCCGAAGCGATCGCGAGGAAGTGTCCGGCGGCGCGGTCGAGGACGTACGAGACGTAGAACTCGCTCTCGATGTCCGCGGGTTGGGCCAGCATCACCGTGCGGACCGGGTGACCCTTGATGTCCGTGCCGAGGATCTGACGTGCCGTCCGCTCGGCGGCGGCGGGGCCCTCGGCGAACCTGACGCCGCCCGCCTTGCCGCGTCCGCCGGTCCTGACCTGTGCCTTGACGACGACGCGACCGCCGAGCCCCCGGGCGATCCCGCGCGCCTCGCGGGGCGAGTCCGTGACTTCGGCGCGCGGGACCGGGATGCCGTACTCCTCGAAGAGCTGCCGCGCCTGGTGCTCGTACAGGTCCATGATTCGGCTCCTGTCCTGAAAGTGGTGCACGACCCCTGGACATCACCCATCGGATGCGGGATAACAATCTTCATACAGTATTCGTCGACTGTATGCAATGTGCCGAACCTGGCCCACCGCCGACGGCATCGGGGCGGCTCAAGGCAACGGACAAGTGAGGTGACCTGTGACGACCAAGGCTCTCGAAGGCATCCGCGTCCTGGACATGACGCACGTTCAGTCCGGTCCCTCGGCGACCCAGTTGATGGCATGGCTCGGCGCCGACGTGGTCAAACTCGAGGCACCGTCCGGTGACATCACCCGCGCCCAGCTGCGGGACATCCCGGACGCCGACTCCCTCTACTTCACCATGCTCAACAGCAACAAGCGCAGCATCACCCTCAACACCAAGACGGAGCGCGGCAAGCAGCTCCTGACCGAGCTGATCCGCCGCTCGGACGTCATGGTGGAGAACTTCGGCCCCGGCGCGATCGACCGCATGGGTTTCACCTGGGACCGCATCCGCGAGATCAACCCGCGGATCGTCTACGCCTCCATCAAGGGCTTCGGGGACGGTCCGTACACCGACTTCAAGGCGTACGAGGTGGTCGCGCAGGCCATGGGCGGCTCCATGGCCACCACCGGTTTCGAGGACGGGCCGCCGATGGCCACCGGCGCGCAGATCGGCGACTCCGGCACCGGCATCCACGCCGTCGCCGCCATCCTCGCCGCCCTCCTCCAGCGCACCCGCACCGGACGCGGTCAGCGCGTCAACGTCGCCATGCAGCACGCCGTCCTCAACCTCTGCCGGGTCAAACTGCGCGACCAACAACGCCTCGCGTACGGGCCCCTCGCCGAGTACCCCAACGAGGACTTCGGCGACGAGGTGCCCCGCTCCGGCAACGCCTCCGGCGGCGGCCAGCCCGGCTGGGCCGTCAAGTGCGCGCCCGGCGGCCCCAACGACTACGTGTACGTCATCGTCCAGCCCACCGGCTGGACACCGCTCACCGGGCTGATCGGCCGCCCCGAGCTCGCCGACGACCCCGAGTGGGCCACCCCGCAGGCCCGGCTGCCCAAGCTCGCCAAGATGTTCCAGCTCATCGAGGAATGGACCAGCACCTTGCCCAAATGGCGGGTGCTGGAGAAACTCAACGCCCAGAACATCCCGTGCGGACCGATCCTGTCCACCAAGGAGATCATCGAGGACGCCTCGCTCGCCGCCAACGACATGGTCGTCGAGGTCCAGCACCCCGAACGCGGCTCCTATGTCACCGTCGGCAGTCCGCTCAAACTCTCCGACTCCCCCGTCGACATCACCGCCTCTCCGCTGCTGGGTGAGCACAACGAGGAGATCTACATCGGCGAACTCGGCCTCGGCGACGCGGAATTGCGGTTGCTCAGGTCGGGCGGGGTGATCTGAGGTGACGGACCAGGACGTGGCGGACCAGGACCGGGTGGCGAGGGTGCGGGCGCTCCTCGACGGCATACGGGGCGAGGGGCGGACCGCGCTGACGGCGCCCGAGGGCAAGCTGCTCGCCGACGCCTACGGGATCGCCGTGCCCGGCGAGGAGATCGCCCACGACCAGGACGAGGCGGTGGCCCACGCGGAGCGCTTCGGCGGCCCCGTGGTGATGAAGATCGTCTCCCCCGACATCCCGCACAAGACCGAGGCCGGCGGTGTGCTGGTCGGTGTCGAGGGGGCGGCGGACGTACGGGCCGCCTTCCGCACGATCGTCGAGAACGCGCGGGCGTACGACGCCCGCGCCCGGATCGACGGCGTGCAGGTCCAGGAACTGCTTCCGCCGGGGCAGGAGGTCATCGTCGGCGCGGTCACCGACCCCGCCTTCGGCAAGGTCGTCGCCTTCGGACTGGGCGGTGTGCTCGTCGAGGTCCTCAAGGACGTCACCTTCCGGCTCGCGCCGGTGAACGCCGACGAGGCGCTGTCGATGCTGGACTCGATCCGCGCGGCGGAGATCCTGCGCGGGGTGCGTGGCGCGCCGCCGGTGGACCGGCCGGCGATCGCCGAGCAGATCCGGCGGGTCTCCGAACTCGTCACGGACTTCCCCGAGATCACCGAGGTGGACCTCAACCCGGTGATCACCACCCCGCGGGGCGCGGTCGCGGCCGACATCCGCGTGCTCCTCGGCCCGAGCGCTCCGGCCGGGCGGCGCCGCCACACCCGGGCGGAGATCCTCACGTCCATGGACCGGCTGATGCGACCCTCGTCGATCGCCGTGATCGGCGCCTCCGACGTTCCGGGCAAGATCGGCCACGCGGTGCTGCGCAACCTCATCGACGGGGGCTTCGCGGGCGAGATCCATCCGGTGAACCCACGGGCCGACGACGTCCAGGGCCGCAAGGCCTACGCGAGTGTCGCGGACATCCCCGGAGAGGTGGACGTCGCGGTCTTCGCGGTCCCCGCCCCCGCGGTGGCCCGGGTCCTGGAGGGGGTCGGGCGCAAGAACATCCCCAACGCGGTCCTGATCCCGTCCGGGTTCGCGGAGACCGGCGAACACGGGCTCCAGGACGAGATCGTGGCCATCGGCGAGCGGTACGGCGTCCGGCTGCTGGGCCCGAACATCTACGGCTACTACTCGACCTGGCAGGACGTGTGCGCCACGTTCTGCACACCGTACGACGTGAAGGGCGGTGTCGCGCTCACCTCTCAGTCCGGTGGCATCGGCATGGCCGTCCTGGGGTTCGCGCGCACCACGAAGACGGGTGTCTCGGCGATCGTCGGGCTCGGGAACAAGGCGGACCTGGACGAGGACGACCTGCTCACCTGGTTCGGCGAGGACCCGCACACGACGTGCGTCGCGATGCACCTGGAGGACCTGAAGGACGGCCGAGCCTTCGTGGAGGCGGCCCGCGCCACGGTCCCGAGGAAGCCGGTCGTCGTCCTCAAGGCCGGCCGTACGGCCGCCGGCGCGCGGGCCGCGGGCTCGCACACCGGCGCTCTGGCGGGCGACGACGCCGTCTACGACGACATCCTGCGGCAGGCCGGTGTCGTCAGGGCTCCCGGGCTGAACGACATGCTGGAGTACGCGCGCGCCCTGCCGGTGCTTCCCACTCCCCGGGGCGACAACGTCGTGATCATCACGGGGGCGGGCGGCAGCGGCGTGCTGCTGTCCGACGCTGTGACCGACAACGGGCTGTCCCTGATGGAGATCCCGCCGGACCTCGACGCGTCCTTCCGGAAATTCATCCCGCCGTTCGGGGCCGCGGGCAACCCGGTGGACATCACGGGTGGCGAGCCGCCGTCGACGTACGAGGCGACGATCCGGCTCGGCCTTCAGGACCCGCGCGTCCACGCGCTCGTCCTCGGCTACTGGCACACCGTCGTGACCCCTCCCATGGTCTTCGCCGAACTCACCGCGCGCGTGGTGGCCGAGTTCCGCGAACGCGGCATCGAGAAGCCCGTGGTGGCGTCGCTCGCGGGCGACGTCGAGGTCGAGGAGGCCTGCCAGTACCTGTACGAGCGGGGGGTCGTGGCCTACCCGTACACGACCGAGAAGCCGGTGGCCGTACTCGGCGCGAAGTACCGCTGGGCGCGCGCGGCAAAACGGCTGCGGGCCGAAGACCCGTCCGGCGGGGCGGCGGCGGGAGACGGGCGGGATGTTGGGGGGCCGTTCATGACATGAGTGTGCGC